>CAMGDO010000182.1 GCA_946042585.1 uncultured Clostridia bacterium | reverse complement strand
GGACTATATTGACCATTACAAGGGCACCGTGCTGACGGTGTCGCATGACCGCTATTTTCTTGATCGTACAGTGACGCGCATCATCGAGCTTGAGCATGGCGGCGTGGAGTTCTACAGCGGCAATTATTCCTTTTATGTCACAGAAAAGGAAGCGCGCTACAGGCAGCAGCTCCGGCAATACGAAAAAGAACAGGCCAAGATTGCCCAGCTTGAGAAGGCGGCGGAGCAGCTGAGCAGCTGGGCTTACAGCGGCATGGACAAAACCTACAAGCGCGTGGTATCCATCCGCCGCCGCATTGAATGGCTGCGCCAGACCGAAAAGCCCACACGCGAGGAACGGCTGGACATGGGCTTTTCCCTCACACCCTTCCGGGCCGACTACGCCCTGCGCATCCGTGATCTCAAAAAATCCTATGGCGCGCGCACGCTGTTTGAAGGCGCCACGCTCACCATCCGCGGCGGCGGCGAGCGCGTTGCGCTGGTCGGTGCCAACGGCGCGGGCAAAACCACCCTGCTCAAAATTCTGCTGGGAGAGGAAACGCCCGACGACGGCATCGTTCAGTTTGGCCCCTCCGTGCGCGCAGCCTATCTTCCCCAACAGATCGAATTTGCGCATCCGGAGCGCACGCTGTATGACACGCTGCTCTACGAATTGGGGCTGGAGCCTCAGCAGGCACGCAACAGATTGGGCGCATACCGTTTCCGCGGCGAAGACCAGTTCAAGCGTGTGGAGCAGCTTTCGGGCGGCGAGCGCGCAAGGCTCAAGCTGTGCATGCTGATGAACAGCGCCGTCAATATGCTGATTCTGGACGAACCGACCAACCATCTGGACCTTGACTCCAGAGAATGGATTGAATCTGCCGTCGATCAGTTTGAAGGGACACTGCTGATTGTCTCGCACGACCGATATTTTGTCCGGCGCTTTGCCAACCGCATCTGGGAGCTCAGCGACGGTCGCCTGCGCGACTTTGACTGCGGCTATGAAAAATACCGCTTTATCCGCGAGCGTGAGGAAGAAGCCGCGCAGGCGCAAAGCGCGCAGCTGCGCGCCATACAGCGCGAGGCTGAAAAAGCCGAAAAGGCAGAAAAGGCCGCGCAGCGTCCCGGAAGACGGGATGCAAAGACAGAGCGAAGGATGAATGTGGTGGAGCGCGATATCGCTAGGCTGGAGCAGCAGTGCGAAGCGTTGGAGCAGCAAATAGAGGAAAACGCTTCCGACTATGTGCGTCTGAGCGAAATTGAAAGCGAAAAAGCCGCTCTGCAGCAGCAGATTGACACGCTCTATGCCGAGTGGGAACGGCTGGATCAGGAGCTCCACGGGTGAAATGTAACACCTTGCGGCGCGTAATTGACAACGAAATGCCGCATGCTATAATGAAAGCACGACTATACCAATGATATGTGAGGTAAAAAGCCTTGAAAAAGCTGAGCATTCCGTCCTTACTCCGTATTCTTCTCCTGTCGCTTGCCTTGCTGTGCCTCACAGCCGCTTTCGCCTGTGCCGATGTCGTATTCAGCGAGATCATGGCTTCCAACGCTGTTTTTCAAAACGGACGGCATGATGATTGGGTGGAACTGCACAACACCTCCGACACGCAGGTATCCCTCAAGGGCTGGTATCTCAGCAATGACCCCTACAAGCTGACCCGCTGGGCTTTTCCGGACAGCGCAAAGATCGCAAAGAACGGCTATCTTGTAATTTACTGCACCGATGACGACATCAGCGCCATCACCGACGGCCCTGCCAACGCCATCTATGCCAGCTTCAAGATTTCCGCCAGCGGCGAATCCCTCTATCTGACAGATCCGGAGGGCAACACCACTTCCATCACCATCGGCGAGCAGTTTGGCAACGTCTCCAGCGGCATACCGTCCAGCGGCACGCAATGGCAATTCCTTGAAAAGGCAACGCCCGGCGCTGCCAATAAAACCACGGGCTATGACGCTCGCGCGCAGGAGCCCGTCATTGAAACGTCAGCCGGCTTCTATCAGGGCAGCGTCAAGGTGACCATCACCGCGCCCGAAGGAATGGAAATCCGCTACACCACGGACTGCAATACGCCAGACCGCACCTCAAAGCTGTATACCGGCCCCATCGAAGTGACCAAGACGACCGTCATCCGCGCCCGTGCGTTTGCCGATCATCTGCTGGGCTCCACGACGGCTGGCAGCACCTTCTTTATTAATGATTCCTCACCTGTGGAGGTCGTTTCCTTCTATACGGATCCCGACCTTCTGTACAGCAATGCTAAAGGCATGATGGTCAAGGGCTCCGGCTCAACCGCCAATTACAACAAAAACTGGGAATACATCTTCCAGGTTGAATACTTTGACAAGGATGGCGCCCGGCAGCTGGTGCAGATGTGCACCGCGCGCATTGCCGGTCATTCCTCACGCTTTCTCAAGCAGAAATCCTTCTCCATCTATGCGCGGTCGGCGCTTGGCAGCAGCACGTTTGATTATCCCTTCTTTGAGAATCGCGACTATACCAGCTATTCTGCGCTGCAGCTGCGCATGACCAATTCCGATTATCGCTCGTGCCGTCTGCGCGACTGCGTGCTGATGGAGGTCAGCGACGGGCTGGGGCTTTATTACCAGGCCGGAAAGCCGATCGTCCTCTATCTCAACGGCGAATACTATGGCCACTACAACCTGCGTGAAAAGGCTAACAAGGACTCGCTCGCCCAGTGGGAGGGCATCACAAATTCCAAGGTCATCGACGCCGTGGATATCATCGAAGGCACCGGAATGAACGTCTCCCAGGTGATTCGCGGCAGCAACGAGGACTGGATCGCGCTGATGGAATTCTGCAAGAAAAACGACCTGAACAACCCCGATAATCTGCAGTATGTGCTGGATCGTCTGGATGTGGACAGCCTGTACAACTATGTGATCTATTCCATGATCATCGGCAACTATGATTCGGGCAACGTTCGCTATTATCGTTTCCCTGGCGGCAAGTGGACCTTTATGCTGCATGATGTGGAAGCCGGCTGCATGAACAGCGATGAAGCGCCCATCAGCACCTTCCTGCGCAAAAAAACCGCCAGCTCGAGCAAATTCCCGCACTGGGCGCTGGCCGCGCTGCTTGAAGTGCCCGAATACAAGGATTATTTCCTGCGGCGCACGGCGGAGATTGTGCAGAGCAATTTCCTGTATTCCACGCAGGTGCAGCCCATCTATGAAAAATGGCTGAACGCCCTGTCCGAGCTGATGCCGCGTCACATTCAGAAATTCCGTCACTTCACCTACAGCGAATGGAACACCAATGTGCACGCCTCCATGTATTATGCGCGGATTCGCCCCAAAAAGGTCATTGGGCTGATCTGTACCAATCTGAAGGTGAGCAGCGCCGACAAGGAAATGTACTTTGGCGAAACGCTCCGGCTGCTTGAAATCTACAACGCCAAGGAATAATCATATGGATGCTGTCACGCAACGCCTGTTTGCGCTCAGCGACGATGCCTATCGCGTTTTTCAGGCGCGATTGCTGCCTACTATCGATCCGGCAAGCATCATCGGCGTGCGCACCCCTGCGCTCAGAAAGCTTGCTGTCTCGCTGTCCCTGTCTCTTATACACATCTGACGCTGCCGACGAAGGCTTAGGTGT
>CAMGDO010000181.1 GCA_946042585.1 uncultured Clostridia bacterium | reverse complement strand
TACAGCCTGCGGGCCTCCTTCAGGCGCGGGGTATCGTAGAAGACCGGTCGACCGCAGCGAATCATCACCTTGTGTTCCTGCGCGGTGACGGTCGGCGGGATCATATCGAGAAAGAATTCCACGGTGGAAGTCTCCTTTCGGAAAGTCTGGTGATCAACCACACCTCGTAACAGGGAGAGGGGGTTACTCTCTCCCTGTAGAGGGTTGTGGTACACAACACTATATTTATATAGTGCTGTTCCGTTCCATTTGAGAGGTGCGAGAGTATCAGTCCGGGGCCTTCACACAGGTGATGACACCCCGGTTGTTGGCAAACTCCTGCGGCATCTCCTTGACGCGGTCACGCACACTGCGATCAGACACACCCAGATACTCAGCCAGCATCTGAACGGTCACCGGCGTTTCCGGGTCAATTGAACAGGCAATGTAGGCCATGCGGATTGTGTCGGCACGCTGTTCGCGGCTGAGATTCTTGCCAGCCGCGGCACGTTTGGCGTCGGCGCTGCCCTTGGCGGGAACAACGGAGAGATCGGCAGAGCGTTCGAGCGTGTGCACAGGATAGTCAAACCAGAAATCCACCGGTACGATGTTCTGGAATTCGCGCAGACTGCTTTCCAGCCGCCACGCTGTGCGCCCGAATGCCTCTGCCTCATACTTCATATCGCCGTCCAGCTGCAGCTCAATCACATCCAGCTGTGCGTCGGGATCGCGGGCAAACACGCCGCTGCCGGATGCCCGGTCAGCCGCCTTACGGTTGCCCTGATCACCCTTGCTGTGATGATGACAGTAGATGGCCGCACACCCGGTCTCTGCACAGATCTTGTCGAACTGATTGCAGAAGAACGCCATATCGCTGGCGCTGTTCTCATCGCCGGTGATGACCTTATAAATCGGGTCGATGATGATGGCATCGAAATGCTGATCGCGCACACGGCGCACGAGCTGCGGCACCAGCTTGTCCAGCGGCACAGCCTTGCCGCGCAAATTCCACAGGACGAGGTTTTCGGCACAGGGCTTGCGAATATGGAGTGCGTCATAGATATTGGCGAATCGGTGAATGCAGCTGGCGCGGTCAATTTCCAGATTCACATACAGCACACGGCCCTTTTTGCAGGGGAAGCCGAGCCATTTACGGCCCTCGGTGATCGCAATCGCCAGCTCCATCAGCAGGAAGGACTTGCCCGCCTTCGATGGGCCTGAGATCAGCATCTTGTGTCCGCAGCGGAGAATGCCGCGGATCAGCTCCTCCGGCAGTACGGGGTTTTCGGCAAGCAGTGTGTCCAGACGTTCCAGCTGCGGCAGGTCGTATTCGACGCCCTCAACGAACTCCATCCAATCCTGCCATGACTGTCTGCCGATGTTTACCGCCAGCAGTTTCTGGCGCTTTCCGTTCCTGTCGACGCCGGGCATACGTGACAGCCGGGAAGGATTTTTATTGGCCTGATCGACCATGAGGCCATGACCGGTCAGGAAGGAATACATGAACAGGACACGCTTGCGGTACTCTGCTTCATTTGGCGCATCAATGTGCACGATGGCATGCACAGACTTGCCGCCGGAGGATACCAAACAGGCAATCGGCAGCTCCAGCTTCTGATAAGCGGCGATCTGCTCCTGAACAGGAAGCACATCCGATTCCACCAATGCGTAGCGGAAATCAGTCACATTCCGGTCGGACGCGCCGGTGCCGTCCAGTGGATTGAAGCGAATCCACCCGCCGACGTTGGGCTTCCAATCGCCGACAGTCGCGCCCAGATCGTCCGGGTACTTGGCGAGGGAGGCCAGAAGCTCCCCGGCAGTCCGGCTGAACACACCGCGCAGAGGCTCCCAGCCACCATCCTCGTTCTGGCGCACATCGCCGGTAACGTAGCCGACGTAATCTTCCGGCCTGAACAATGTCTGGATGTACTTTGCCAGCTCCACTGTGGGCTTTCCCTCGTCGGCAGGGGGTGTGATCGGTGCGGGTGTGTCTCTGCCGTCATAGGAAATGGTGTCATTCCAATCCATCACGCCATTGCCTTCAAAGGGCTTCCAGCCGCGCTGCTTTGCCAGCTGCACAATCGTCGCGCCGGTGATCGGTGTGCCGCTGCCATGAAAGGTATTCCATTTGCGGGCACACTCACCGGGATGATAGCGCTGATCGTTCTGGCTCCACTCGTCCCAGACGGAGCAGGGATAGCCCTCGTGCTGGAGGGCCATGCCTACGTTCATCCATTCCACATAGGACAGATCGCGCACGTCCACAGCGGAGAGGGCTGAAATCAACAGATTATCCATACAGATGTCCTCCTTACGACGGCATGTAGGTTGCCGGGTTGAAACCATACGGCAGCTTCCAATTCAGGGCAGCAAGGCGGGAAATGGCACGACTGGCGGCATCAAACGACCATGTGCCTACATAGCGAAATCCGTAGCGTTCCAGCAGACGGATCTGTTTGGGGGTGCTGAGGCCTTCTTCCTGACGCTTCATCAGGCGGTCGATCAGTAGACTGGCCTTGCCCATGTTCTCGACGCTTCCGGCATAGATGCCGCGCTTTTCGAGGAAATCCAGCTGTTTCTGGGACGGCGGGGCCATCTCCCACGCAAAGGTAGGTGTGTAATCAGCCAGGTCTTCGGCGGCAATAGACATGGCAAACTGAAGCGGATCAACCAGCCTGCGGCTGCGGTAACGCATCTCTGCCAGCTGCTTTGCCAGCGACTGTTCACGTTCAGCAATCGCATCGCGCTCAGCCTGTTCCTCGGCTTCCATGAGATCAACGGCACCGGCGTTTTCCTCCACCATGCGGTCGATCTTTTCAGCTTCAGAATCATCCCTGCACACAAGGCAGGACGGACGGCACAAATCCAGGCGCTCTGTTTGCCAAAGGAAGTCCAGCACCAGCAGGTATTCCTTGCCGGGGTGGAGGCGCAGCCCGCGACCGATAATCTGCTGGTACAGGCTGCGCACCTTGGTGGGCCGCAGGTTGATGATGCAGTCAACTGCCGGGCAGTCCCAGCCTTCGGTGAGCAGCATGCTGTTCGTCAGAACATCGTACCTGCCATGATCGAAATCCTCCAGAATCTGTGCACGGTCAGGACTTTCACCGTTGACCTCGGCAGCACGGAAACCACGCTTCTTCAGCATTTCGCAGAACTTCTGGGAGGTGCTGACCAGCGGGAGGAACACAACGGTTTTGCGGTCCCGGCAGTATTCCATCATCTCATCGGCGATCTGCTCGAGATACGGCTCCAGCGCACAGCCGATGTCATCTGCTCTGTAATCACCCTCGGACACAGCAACGCCGCGAATGTTCAGCTCCAGCGGAATCATCTGTGCCTTGATCGGACACAGGTATTTGTCCTTGACGGCCTGCCGCATGGTGTACTCAAAAGCAAGGCTGTCGAAGTATTTGCCCATCTGCTTTTTCAGCAGCTTATCCGGTGTGGCGGTTACACCCAGCACATTTGCGCCGGGAAAATGACTGAGCACATGCTGATAGCTGTCGGCAAGACAGTGATGGGCCTCGTCCACCATGATGGTGGAGAAATAGTCAGGCGGGAATTGAGACAAGCGACGTTCACGGCACAGCGACCTGTCTCTTATACACATCTGACGCTGCCGACGAAGGCTTAGGT
>CAMGDO010000180.1 GCA_946042585.1 uncultured Clostridia bacterium | reverse complement strand
GCGTAATCGTCCTGCTCAAACACCTTCGTGTGCTCCCGATAGAATACGATGTCCAAACCCTTCGTGCTGTTCTGCTTCATCACCACAGTCGCCAGGATGGACTGGTCAGGTGCTTGAACCGACGTGCCGGAGCCGGTGCTGGAGAACTGACCGCTGAGGATCGTCAGCGCGCAAAAGCTGCTCCCCTGATTATCCGCCTCACGGCTGACCTCCACCGCAAAGTCATAGTCCGCATACTGCCCGCGAACGTGTGTGCTATTAGACAGCCAATTGATCCCCCCATATATGCTCATGTTATTCAGGTTTTGATACCACACCCGCGCCTGGACCTTATTATAATTCGTAGCCATTTCGGGCTGTATCCAGAACAGATAGGTATCGCCGCCAATCACCACATACTGAAAATTGCCGGTCGCACTGTCCAGAGAACGGAGCAGCTGCTCTGTTTCATACGGCTCCACGCCGCTTGTGCCATAGTTAGAGGTGCTGCTCGACTCAAACGGCGGCATAAGATCTTCATTGCTGAAGTGCAGGTACGCCTCCGCCATCGGTACACCCGGCACCGTGCCCGAGCTGTGGGGAAGGTCAAGCTTCCCCTCCCAGGCGACGCTCTTCCACCTGGTGAACAGCTTTCGCACGGTGGCGTTCATGCCCATGTCGAGCGCCGCACTCGCGCTCCCCCGTGCGAAATCCGCTGTGGGGGCAAGGCTGCCATAGCCGCTGACATCGACGGTCACGTCATCCCTGACACCCATGCCGGAGGTGGTGCGCATATCCATCTTGAAGGAAACGCTGCTGACGCTTTCGTAGCCGGGCTTCGGGTTCCCGACAACCGCCGGCACGTTGCCGGTCACGTCCAGCTGCATGGCCGAGGTGACGTCCAGGCCGAAGCCGGCGCCCATGTCGACGGTCATCCCCGCGTAGAAAGGCTCAAGGCCGATGGAGAAGATCTGCGAGATATCCGTATGGAAGGCCATGGCTGCGCCTGCCGTGCCACCCAATTCCAGGGTGTGGTTCTTGGCGTCATACTGGCCCTGCAGCGCCGCGAAGGGCGTGACATACGCGCTTTGCTCGCCCAGCAGCTTGCTTTGCACGGTGGTGTTGATGTCGCGGTGCGCACCGGCGGTGGCCAGCGCCTCGTCGGCCTTGCCCTTCACCTCAAATTCCTTGACCGCCCGCGCCTCATCCTCCGCGTCCCGGGTCTGCCAGCCCGCCTGCTCCGGCTTGAAATCATAGCCCAGGGCATACAGCGCCCTGTAAGAGGGCAGATACACCGCCTGGGACAGGCTGTCTGGGATATCGAGAGACAGGCTGCTTCCGCCAATGAAAGGAAGCTCCTTCGGAATGCTGAGGCCCAGGCTGTCCGAACCGCCGGTAAGGGAGAACAGCGCGCTCCCGCTCAGGATGGGCTTCTCCACCATGGGCTTCTGAATGACCAGCAGGGTATCGGTGGTGTACTCCATCCCGCCGGTCTTGATAGTCAAGGACACCCTGGCGCCCGGAATCAGCTTGCTCAGCCACTGATCCTCAAACACCAGCACGGTATGGTCGCTGTCGGAGGCGGAGAACGGCTTCACCACGCTCCTGTACTCCTCCGCCTTTGCGTCTACGGGATAGCGCAGCACCAGCTCGCCGTCGCTGCCGCAGTGCAGCTTGACGGTGAAGGCATGATTCGCCGTGTTATCCGCCGAGCTGAAATAGGTGTTCGTTTCGGTCAGAATATCCCTGCCGTCGAAGCAGCCCATCACCAGATAGGGCTCGCCGTTATCCTTCTGCAGCGCAACGGTTCTGGTTTCGCCGCCGCGGAGCCTGACGGTCTGCGCTTCTCGGGTGCGGTAGCCCGTGGCCTCGACGCGCAGGCTCAGCCGCAGCTCATTCGTCTCGTCCGCGCCCAGGTCACCCACCCAAAAGACTGCGTTGCCCTTCGAATCGGTGGCCGCCTGTTTCCGGGCATTGTTCAGCTGATTGGTCACCGTGACCGCCGCGCCGTTGACCGGGTTTCCGTCCGGATCGCAGACCCGGATGCCAATCTGATACGTGGAGACAACGGAGACGGTGAAATCCGCACCGGCGGCGTTCTCGCTTGCTGCCAGATTGCTGGCGGCCTGGGCAAGGCTGCTTGCATAGGGATCGTAATTCGGATGCAGTTTGCTTTCGCAGTCGTTCACCGTGGCCAGGTAGGTGCTGTAATGCTGGCAGATGCTCGTGATGATCTGCCGAATCTCGCCTTCGGCCTCCAGGATGCGGTGATAGGCGGTCAGGAGGTCGGCCTGGCTCGTCTCGCTGCTCTGGCACAGGCTGATGCCGTTGAGAATCGCCAGGCGGTCCTCCTCCAGCTGCGTCTCAAAGCGGGAAAGGGTGTTTTCCAGCTCGCGCAGCTGCCATTGCGCCTTTTCCGTCTGAGCATCCAGGGGAGTGCCTGTTTCCAACTTCTGATAATCCTGGATGACGCCCAGCAGGCTGCGCACCCTGTTGGACAGGAACCAGTCCGTCCACTGCCACATCTGGAAGGCGTTCATGTCCGCCGAGGGCGGCGTTCCCTCCTGCCAGAGCGTGCCATCCTCGCCCGCCAGACGCTGCAGGGCACGGATTTGCTCAGCGCTGAGGCTGGGCGCCTCCTCGCCAAGGCTCACCGCCGCGCACAAAAGCAGGCCGAGCATCAGCACCAGGGAAAGAAGTCGTTTCATCATGGAAGTAGCCTCCCGTTCAATGGAGTCAGTTGAAAATCGTCAACCATTCAGGGTGGGTGTCAATCTCATGTTCGCCGCGGGGCTGCCCGCCGCAGCAGCGTCAGCCAAATCCGCGTTTTTATTCCTGCTTTTCCTCTTGGTACTGACTGCTGAGCAGGAAAACGCCTTGCTTGAGCACCTTCATCTGGCTCCTCAGGTAATATTCGTCCTCAAACAGGGCGTAATGCACCGACGCGCGGACAAAGATGAAGATGAGCGGCGTGATGAGATCGCAGGGTATGCCCAGCAGGGGTTCCAGCTGTTTGGCATAGGCACGATAGCGCTCATTCACCCCGGCAAAGAACGCCTTCCCGTGCTCGATGTACTTGGGATGGGTATAGACCTGATACATCAGCCGGTACTTTTTGCCATGGTGCTTCGCCGTCCAATAGGGAACCTCCTCGATGAATCGCGGAATATCCTCCATCCCCGTGGGCGCAAGCTGCATGAATTCATCCTCCACCTTGCTCATGCAGTACGCGGTGGATTCCACAATCAAATCATCCAGCGAATCAAAATAGGTATACAGGCTGGCTTTGGACAGGCCGCAGGCATCGGCCAGCGCCTGTATGCCTGTTCCGGTCAGGCCGTTCTCCGCGTAGCAGTTGAAGCAGGCCTCCATGATCTCTGCCTTTCGCCGCTGAAATGCCTGTTCGTCGCGTTCTCTCATCGTATCCTCACTTCGTTTCATTAACCGATTGTTCGGCTATGATAGAATAACATAAAGAGAACGAGATGTAAAGTAGCCCCATCGGAATTGTATACAGTATTGACACGGTGCGTTGCCTGTGATATATTACTGATATGATTAGAAATGTATATTGGTCATATCACGATGCTCCGCTAAAGAAAGGGGGAATCACCCTGCACCTGTCTCTTATACACATCT
>CAMGDO010000179.1 GCA_946042585.1 uncultured Clostridia bacterium | reverse complement strand
CAACAATCAGCACCAGACCATACGGCTATACGGGGCGGGACCTGGCAGGGCTGCTGGAGGAAAAAGGGATTGTCTGCGAGTTTGCCGACCCCGATTATCTGGTGATGATGTGGACGCCGGAGGTGGGTGCGGACGGGCTCAAGCATCTTCAGGATGCGCTTCTGGCAATTCCCCCGCGGCCGGCGATGCGGCAGACGCCGCCTTCTTTTGCAAAGACGGAGCGCGTGCTGTCCATCCGCGAAGCCATGCTGTCGCGCAGCGAGCGCGTATCGGTTCGGGAAAGCCTTGGCCGCGTGCTGGCAGCGCCGTCGGTGGGGTGTCCGCCGGCTGTGCCCATTGTGGTGTGCGGCGAGCGCATCGATACGCAGGCGGTGGAGCGCTTTGCCTATTACGGCATTGAGCAATGCAGCGTGGTAGCTGAAAAAACAGGCTTTGCCTGACAGGATGTCGGGCACTCAATAAGAAGCAACGCTCCCGGCACGGCTGTGCGCAGGGAGCGTTGCTGTTTTTGGTTTGTTGTTTTTTGCAAACGGGCGGTCAGGGACAATTCAGCAGCATCCGGATATGCGCAATGCCGTCTTCAAGAAACTCCTGCGAGACGGGATAAAAGCCCAGACGCTCATAAAACGGGCGGGCATAGACCTGCGCGTGGATGAGAATGCGGCGGGCATGGCAGTGTTCCCGTGCCACGCAAATGCCCGCCTGTACGATGCGGGTGCCAAGGCCGCAGCGCCGCCGCACGGCAATGACGCGGCCGAGCATCACTTCGCCGTCTGCATTTGCCTGCTCCAGTACGCGCAGATAGGCCGCAAGCCCTGCTTCATCGCGCAGAAAAACATGCCAGGCCTGCCTGTCGCGTTCTTCAATATCCTGATAGATGCATTGCTGTTCCACAATGAATACCGATGCGCGCAGCGCAAGAATCTCAAACAGCTCGTCGCGCGTCAGTTCGCTGTAGTGCTTGACAAACAGTTCCATGGTTTATTCCTCCGGGCCGGTCAGCCCGCTGTGCGGACGGAAAGAAGAGGGCGACATGCCAAATTGCTGCGTGAAGGCGTGGCAGAAGGCGGAGTGGTCGGTATAGCCGCTTTTCCTGCCTGCCTGTACGGCGGGTTCGCCATCGGAGAGCAGCTCGCTGGCATACAGCAGACGCTTGAGCCGGATATAGGCATGCGGCGAATAGCCGGTGGCGTCCTTGAAACGGTGCTGAAAGGAGGAGCGGCTCATATACAGGCGTGACGCCAGCGCGGCACAGGACAGATCCTCGCCCAGATGCGACTGGATATAGACGAGCGCCTGCGCAATCTTGTCATCCTCCTGCAGGGTGTCCGGGATGGTCTGCTGCGAAAAATCCACCTGGCACAGCATCACCATCAGCTCTGTGAGCAGCGCATGGGCGAGCGCGTCGCCATAGGGGGAGGGGCTGCCCAGCGCCTTTTCCAGACGGGAAAGCAGACTCAGTATCATGCTGCGCTCCGCATCGGAAAAGCGAAGCAGGCTTCGTCCGTTTTTGCGCGCAAGGGTAAAGCAGGCATTCAGCCCTCCCGCTTCAGGAGCGATGGAGGAAAGATACGCGCTGTCCAGATACAGGATATAGCGCTCATACGGCGTATCCGGCCAGGAGCGCATGCGGTGTAGCTGACCGTGCGATATGACCAGCAGATCGCCGGGACGCAGCTGAAAGCTCTCGCTTTCCACGGCGTATTCCACGCGGCCTGAGCGGAAAAAAACGAGCTTGTCAAAGGAATGAAAATGCCAGTCCACATTCAGCTCATTCTGATCGACGGTGTGAAACAGGCGGAACTGCTCATGCAGATAGCCGCGTTCATTGGCGGAGGAAGGCAAAACAGGTCACCTCGCTTGCTTCACTTGATTCTGTCCAGCAGAAAATACATGAAGCGGGTATACAGGCGCGGACGCCGGAAACGGCCGGACTGGTAGCCCAGCATATAGTCAATCAGATGCAGCGGCTCCTTGCGCGCGGCTGTGCGCTTTTCTTCATAGGGGATGCGCGCGGCACAGCCTGCGGCATGCATGCCGCCTGAAATGCGGCAGATCAGCCTGGAGCGAAGCATATGGTAATCACTGGTGACGATGAGCACATGCGGACGGCGCTCAGCGGGCAGCACGCGGCGGGCAAAGCGGAAATTCTCCACGGTGATCTGTGACTGACCTTCGCAGCGGATGGCGCTTTGCGCAACGCCCAGACGCATCAGCTCGCGCTGCATGACCTCAGATTCAGACAGCGGCGTGCCCGGCGTCTGACCGCCGCAGGGGATGATGAGCGGCGCAAGTCCCGCGTGATAGCACTGGGCAGCTTTTTCAATGCGCAGCATCAGCTCATGCTTGGGGGTGCCGTCGCTGTTTAGCTTCAAACCCAGAAGCAATATGGCGTCGTAGCGCTTGGACATGGCAGCCTCCGCAACAAAATGGATACAGGCATTATAGCACCGGCGCGGGAAAATGACAAGCTGCGGAAAAATGCGCTTTTCTTTTGGTGGGGATTATGCTATACTGCCTTTGAAACGATTAAAGTGCGGAGGTGCTTTATTCATGAACAGACAGAAAAGACAATATGACGTGTGTGTGATCGGCGGCGGCCCGGGCGGTATTGCGGCGGCATTGTCCGCGGCGCGCGGCGGCGCAAAGGTGCTGCTGGTGGAAAAAAACGGCTGTATGGGCGGCAATCTGGTGATTGGTCTGCCGCTGCTGGGTTATCTGGATAAGGATGGCAACACTGTGACGGCGGGCATCGCGCAGGAGCTGGTGGATGCGCTGGCGGAAAAGAACGCCACCTATGGGCATCGCTGGTGCCCGATGCATAATTCCGTGACGCTCTATGACCATGAGCAGATGAAAATCGTGCTGCTGGAAAAGCTGCTGGAAGCAGGCGTTGATATGCTGCTGCATACCGAATTGAACGCCGTGAATGTGGAAAACGGCGTCATTCGTGATGTGACGCTTCGCGGCAAGGGCTGGGATATCGTGGTGGAAGCCAGGGTGTATATCGATGGCACGGGCGACGGCGATCTGGGATATATGGCAGGCGCGCGGTATGAGAAGGGACCGGATAACAGCGGAAAGCTGCAGCCGCCCACGCTGATGTGCACTGTTCGCGGCGTGGAGGTGCAAAAGCTGTTTGACTTTGTGCAGGAGCATCCCGAACAGATGGAGCTGTCGCCCACGGTGCGCATCTATGACGGATATGACGCAAAATTCTTCAAGGAATCGCCCAATTTTGTGTTTGTTGGTCTGCGCAAGCTGTTTGGCGAACTGCGAACAATGGGGGAATTGCCCGTTGACCGCGATACGCTGATCTGCATCAATTCGCTTCATGAGGGCGAGGTGCATTTAAACTGCACGCGCCATCTGGGCATTGACGGCAGCGATGTGATGGATCTCACCCGCGCGGAAATTGCTGGACATCTGCAGATTCCCAAGCTCGTGGAGTGCCTGCGCAAGCATGTGCCGGGCTTTGAAAATGCTTATCTGACGCAGATTTTTCCCTTCATCGGCATTCGTGAAACGCGCCGCTTCCGGGGCGTTGCCACGCTGACGAAGGATGAAATCATTGCCGGTGAGATTCCGGAGGATTCCATCGGTCTGGGCGCATACATCATCGATATTC
>CAMGDO010000178.1 GCA_946042585.1 uncultured Clostridia bacterium | reverse complement strand
GTCATCAAGCGCTGGCTTTATTCTGACAAGGATATTTTCATCCGCGAGCTGGTCGCCAACGGCTGCGACGCCGTCACCAAATACCGCATGCTCTCGGGCAGCGAGGAGGATCTGCGCGTCACCGTTACAGTCGATGAAAAAGCAGGCGAGCTGCGCTTCACCGACAACGGCATCGGCATGACGGCTGACGAGGTGGAGCGCTATATCAACCAGGTGGCGTTTTCCAGCGCCGCAGAGTTTCTGGAAAAGCATCAGGGCGAAGCCGACGGCGGCATCATCGGTCATTTCGGTCTGGGCTTTTACTCCGCCTTTATGCCCGCTGAGAAGGTAACCATTGATACCCTCTCCTGGCAGGAGGGCGCCGCCGCCGTGCGCTGGGAAAGCGAGGACGGCATGGAATATGCCATGGGCGAAAGCGACAGAACCGAGCGCGGCACCACCATCACGCTCAAAATCAGCGATGCCGAAAAGGAATTTCTGGATGAATCGCGCGTGCGCGAGGTGCTCAACCGCTACTGCGGCTATATGGCCGTGCCGATCTATCTGGAAGACGCGGCGGACGCAGAGAAAGCCGCGCCGGAGGCTACGGATGAAAGCGCTGCCGACGCTGAAGCAAGCAAAAAAGCGCCCCAGCCCATCAATGACACGCATCCGCTGTGGCTGAAAAATCCGCGCGACTGCACCGAGGATGAATACAAGGAAACCTACCGCAAGCTCTTCAACACCTTCGAGGAGCCGCTGTTCTGGATTCACCTGAATGTCGATTACCCCTTCAATCTCAAGGGTATTCTGTATTTCCCCCGCATCCGCAAGGACTTTGGCGGGCAGGAAGGGCAGATCAAGCTGTTCAACCGTCAGGTTTTCGTGGCGGACAATATCAAGGAAATCATTCCCGAGTTTCTGCTGCTGCTGCGCGGCGTGCTGGATTGCCCCGACCTGCCGCTCAATGTCAGCCGCTCTTTCCTGCAGAATGACGGCTATGTCAGGCGGCTGTCCGCGCACATCACCAAAAAGGTGGCTGACAAGCTCAACGGCCTGATGAATACCGAGCGCGAAAAGTATCAAACCTACTGGGATGACATTCATCCCTTTGTCAAATACGGCTGCCTGCGCGATGAGAAATTCTTCGACGCCGTGAAAAACAGCCTGCTGCTCAAGACAACGGGGGGCGAGTACTTCACGCTTGCCGAATACCGCAGCCGCAACGAAGGCAAGGCGGGCAAGAAGGTATATTACACCACTGATGCAGCGCGTCAGGCGGCTTCCGTCAGCCTGTATACCGCGCGCGGCATTGATGTGGCCGTCATGGATTCCGTCATCGACGTCAGCTTCATGCAGCATATGGAAATGCAGGAGGATGCGGACGGAATGACCTTTGCGCGTGTGGACGCCGACGCCGAAGGGCTGCTGGACGGCGACGCGCCCGAAACGGCGCTGGAGCTGCCGCCGCTGGAAGCGCTCTTCCGCGAAGCGACGGGCGATGAGCAGCTGCAGGTCAAATTGCAGGCCTTTGCCGACAGGGAACTGCCGCTGATGCTGCTGGAAGATGAGCAGATGCGCCGTTACCGCGAAATGGCGGCCATGTATGGCGACAGCTTCAAGCTGCCCGAAAAGCCGCAGGTGGTGCTCAATTCCGCCTGCGAGGCCATCCGCACGCTGGCCGATATGGAGGATAAGGAGCTGCAGAAGCTTCTGGCCAAACAGTACTTTGACATTGCGCGCATGTCCTCCCGTCCGCTGGAGAGCGACGAGCTGCGCGCTTTCATCCGCCAGAGCTACGAAATTGCCGCAAAAGCCGCGCAGAAGTAAGCAGCTCCGTTTTTATCCCACCGTCAGCCACAGCAGCCCACGCTGCCGTGGCTGATTTCTTTTTTCCCGGCAAAAAAGCGCACCTCGGATTCTCTCCTCACGGTGCGCTCTGTCCGTATTCTTTTACACAGGTCAGTCCGCTTTGTCCATATCGTCCTGATCGGGGATATACTCCATCACGTCCTCCACCCGGCATTGCAAAATCCGGCAAAACATCTCTATGGTATGTGTGCTCACGCTTTCGTTGCGCTTGAGCCGGGTAAGCTGCCCGGGGGCTGATATGATAGGTGTGAATCAGCATGTATTGTGATACCTTCTTTTTCTGCATGGTTGCCCATAACCGGCGATAAGAAATCACAACTGCCTCCGCTGCCAAGCAATTTCTAAATCGGTTATTATTCTGTTCGGAAAAGGAGAATGATATGGCAGTACTGAGCTTCTTTTTTCCGGTTGTCGGCTGGATTGCGTGAGCCGTCTGGAGAAAACGAAAACCGGCAGAAGCTCTCAGGCGCGCGCAATGGGCCTGGTTGGGCGCCGGACTTCTTCTTTTTTATTACTTCCTGCATTTCCTTTTGCTGCATTGATTCTGACGGACGGTTCTGCCGTTCTTTTTTTCTGTCCAGTAAAACAAAGACCGTCTCCGGATATTGTCCGGAGACGGCTTTTCGCTTCAGCGCATGCTTACTGTGCCTGCGCGTCGCCCGATTCCAGGGGAATGATTTTTTCGTCGTCCTGCGCGATGATTTTCTGGAATTCCTCGCCGGAAATATTTTCCTTTTCCAGCAGGTATTCCGCCAGATCGTGCAGCTTGCCGGTATTCTGTCTGAGGATTTCCAGCGCCTGATTGTATGCGTCGGAAATAAGCTGCACCACTTCCTGATCCACCAGCGCGGCGGTATCCGCAGAGCATATCAGCTGCGTGTCGCCGCCCAGATACGCATTGGTGTTGGTTTCCAGCGCCACCATGCCGAATTTCCGGCTCATTCCGTAGCGCGTCACCATGGCGCGAGCCAGCCTGGTGGCCTGCTCTATGTCATTGCTTGCGCCCGTCGTACAGGTGTTGCAGGCGTATTCCTCCGCCGCGCGGCCCGCCGTCAGCACACACAGCTTGGCCAGAATATCCTCACGCTTCATCAGCACATGCTCTTCCTCATCCACCTGCATGGTGTAGCCCAGCGCGCCGCTGGTGCGCGGAATGATCGTAATCTTCTGTACAGGCACGGCGTTTTTCTGATGTGCCGCCACCAGAGCGTGACCGATCTCATGATATGCCACGATGCGCTTTTCGTTTTCAGGAATGACAAAGTTCTTGCGTTCCTTGCCGGCAATCACCGTCTCCACCGACGCTTCCAGATCCGCCTGCGTGACCGCGCTATGACCCATGCGCACCGCACGCAGCGCCGCTTCATTGACGATATTGGCCAGATCCGCACCCGATGCGCCCACCGTGGCGCGCGCAATGGCAGCGTAGTTCACATCCTTATCCGTAGAAATATTGCGCGCATGTACGCGCAGCACCGCCTCACGGCCGCGCAGATCGGGCAGATCCACCGTGATGCGGCGGTCAAAGCGTCCGGGGCGCAGCAGCGCCGCATCCAGAATCTCCGGACGGTTGGTGGCACCCAGCACCACAATGCCTTTGGAGGCGTCAAAGCCGTCCATTTCAGCCAGCAGCTGATTGAGCGCCTGCTCGCGCTCATCATTGGAAGACAGCCCCATCGCGTCGCGCTTTTTGCCAATGGCGTCTATCTCATCGATGAAAATAATGCAGGGCGCCTTCTCCGTGGCCTGCTTGAACAGATCGCGCACGCGCGCCGCGCCCGTACC
>CAMGDO010000177.1 GCA_946042585.1 uncultured Clostridia bacterium | reverse complement strand
CGCCGTGATGCTGGCCACCTGCATCAGCGCGGCCATCGGCTGTCTGCTGACCGCATTTCTGGCAAATGTGCCCTTCGCTCAGGCGCCGGGCATGGGCCTGAATGCGTTCTTCACCTACACCCTGTGCTTCGGCATGGGCTACACCTGGCAGCAGGGTCTGGCGATTGTCTTCCTCTCCGGTCTGATCTTCCTGATCATCACCGTTTCTCCCCTGCGCAGCAAGATCATCTCCTCCATTCCCGCGCCCATCAAGGCAGCCATCAGCGCGGGCATCGGCCTGTTCATCTGCTTTATCGGTCTGCTCAACGCTGACATCGTCAAGCTCATTGGCGACACCGTGGTGGACGGCGTGGTCGTCGCCACCGATTACAGCGATATGGGCGCCATCACCGGCGGCGCGCCGCTGCTGGCGCTGATTGGCCTGCTCATCACCGGCGTGCTCATGGCCTGGAAGGTGAAGGGCGCCATGTTCCTTGGCATCATCCTCACCACCATCATCGGCATCCCCATGGGCGTGACCAACGTCAGCGGCATCAGCCTGTCCATGAAGGGCGTCTCCATCGCCCCCACCTTCTTCAAGCTCTCCTTCTCCGGTCTGCTGGCTGCGGGCGTTCTGCCGCTCATCACCGCCGTGATCACCTTTGCCATGTGCGACTGCTTTGACACCGTGGGCACGCTGATTGGCACTGCCGGCGGCGCGGGCATGCTGGACAAGGACGGCAATCTGCCGGGCGGCGACAAGGCGCTGATTGCCGACGCCGTGGCCACCTGCACGGGCGCGCTGCTGGGCACCAGCACCGTGACCACCTTTGTCGAATCCTCCACCGGTATCTCCGAGGGCGCCCGCACCGGCCTTTCCGCCGTGGTCACGGGCATCCTGTTCCTGCTGGCGTGCGTGCTGGCGCCCATCGCGGGCATCATCCCCAGCGCCGCCACCGCGCCTGCGCTCATCATCGTGGGCATGTTCATGATCGGCAATGTCACCAAGATCGACTGGAGCGATGTGGAAGTGGCGCTGCCCTGCTTCATCACCATCGTCACCATGCCCTTCGCCTATTCCATCGCGGACGGCATCGGCTTTGGCATGATCAGCTACGTCATCATCAAGCTCTGCCGCGGCAAGGTCAAGGAAATCCCTGTGCTGATGTATGTGCTCTCCGCGCTGTTCGTCGCCATGTACATCCTCTCCGCGCTGTAATTCCCGCGAAAGAACACCAAAAACAATTTATCCTCCCTGCGATCTCCGCAGGGAGGATTTTTTCGCGCTGCACAATGCCGTCATGCCTTTCTGATCGGATGCCGGATCACGGTCTTCCAGTTTTCAGGGGCAATTTTTCTTGCATCAGACATATAAATCTCATGATGCAGCCGCGTATCGGTCAGATCATTTTCATAGCCGTTCTCTTCCAAAAACCTGTCCATCAGGGCGACCGTTGCAGGCTCGTCATCAAACGGGCCGCGGTGCATGATCTGCACGCACAGTCCCTCCTCCACCGTGAGAAACTCCGCCGATGAACAGTCCAGCTTTTTCTTTTCACAAGCCGTTGTCACTGCCCATGCAAAATCCTCCCGAGTCACAAAATCGGGCAGACGAATGACAGAAATCCAGTTGAATGAGGATTTGTCGCCATAATCCACACCGCGGGTATGCTCCTGCCACCAGAAGCCCTCCAGCGGCGGTACGACATACTCAAAAAAGCCCTCTATCTTATGTGCTGTCTTATAGCTCATTTTCAGCGTATAGGCCACGGCATACAGAACGCCCACAGCCTGCTGATACGCTCCGCCTTCTTCGTTGGGATTGCCTTTCCCTCTGACCGCGATATAATTCGCCTTTGGCACAGTGACGATTTCAGGGGTGTTCCCGGGCATATAGTATTCTTTGTATTCTTTTTTGAAATCAAATGCCATTTGCGCGCCACCTCTGAAATTCGGTTGCCATTTTGTTTTCATGCTGTCATATCCGGACAGAAAGCGCCTGTCCTGCCATCGCGTCAGGGTGCCAATTCCGGCATAGTGAAGGCCGCGCCCTCGGTATAGCCATTTTTAGGATTGACGCCCGATCCCAGATAGGGGTCAGGCGTAAAGGCCTGCCCGGCCGCCTTGCTTTTGGTGATCATAAAAAAGTTGTGATAATAGGCTACGCCCGATTTCTCCACATCATCGGATGTTACATCCACAAGATACCATTTTCCGCTTTCGCCCTGGATATAATTCCACATGTGCAGGGATGCAAACTTGGCGCTGCCAAACACACAGATGCACGGCACGTCCAGCTCATCGCAGAGAATCTTGAAGGCGCCGGCATAGCCCTCGCAAACCGGCTCATATGCATCGCCCGGAATGATGGCGCTGTAGGCCGAATGCGCCGCCAGATAGGCAAATGCCACCGGATCGCTTTCCTTTTTATGCTTGCTGGTCTGGTCATAGTTATAGGAATTGTTTTCGCACAGCCAGTCGTGAATGGCCTTTGCCTTTTCGCGCACGCCGGCATTTGGGGACAGCTTCGCGGTGATCTCCGTCTTTGCAGCCTCAATGCCCTCCAGGAAGGCGCGCTTGAGCTGCGGAAGCGTCTTGCCATCGGGCAGTTTCAGCGCCGCATAGGTGACCACACTGCCCGTTTCATAGCGTAGAAGGCCCTTGGAGTCAATCCAGTCAATCCAGAAAATTCGGGGATTGTCGCACTTGATCATTTTTGCCAACGCCTGACAACGCATGTTGACAGCGCCCATTTTCTGATCCGGATAGAACAGCGCATTATATATATCCGTTTCCCACGCGGCTTTGTGCTCCGGCGAAAGCTGCTGATAAAAGAACTGATCCTCCGACAGCCAGATGCTCTTCATCGCATCCAGCGCGCTTCCCTCCGCACGCACGCTGCAAGGCGCCATGCAGAAGATGAGCGCCGCCAGAAGCACAGCGCTGATGATCCTTTTCATCCGTGTCACTCTCCCTGTTTCCATAATAATGAAGCGATATTCCAATTATACGGAATGTTTCCGCACGCGTCAATTCCTCTTTCAGTATTCTTGTGCGCATATTCGACCTGTCCCGACCCACGGTTTATATGTACCTGAAACTGGTTGGATAAAGTTTTCCCCGAAGGTTGATGCAGGAAACAGGAGAAGAAACATCGCATCAACCCTCGGGGATTTTTGCATGGAAATGCCTCCCTCGGATGGAGAGAGGCAGGATATTATTCGCCGTCCTTCTGGGTGTCCAACAACGCATGGACATCTTCACGGGTCGCCTGACTGTTTTCCTTGGTGGCAGCGATGTTCTCCATGGATTCACCAATGCCATAGAAGAACAGGCTGACCAGATATGCGTGTTTTATTCTTCGCTCTCTTCATCATTGAGCAGTGCAAAAATTTGGTCGATGACTTCGGGGGTGTTGGTCTGAAAGTCATCCATGCAATCAGGATTGATCTTATTCAGTGCCTCCTCATCCAGATCTTCCTCTTCAGGACAGCAATAATCCTTGACAACATTGCCGCCTTCATAAACTACGCGCGCAAGCTCAACCCCACCGCCTTCTTGCTCGAATGCACTGTAAAACCGCGCAATGGACTGTTCATCGACTTCTTCTTGATTCTCCCTCAGGAACTCAGACAGTTCACAATCCTCTTCATTACAGAGATCTATCA
>CAMGDO010000176.1 GCA_946042585.1 uncultured Clostridia bacterium | reverse complement strand
ATTCCTCTACGTCTCGTGGGCTCGGAGATGTGTATAAGAGACAGGTTCCCGAAGGAGATCCCGAGCATCAGTGGCATTCCGTGGCCGGCAGCGAGCTGTGCCGCGACTCCTGCAGCAACTGGATGGCTTTGAGCGGCTACAAGTTCGGCGATCCCGAGCGCGTCTACCGCTGCAAGTGCCTGTCCGCCGACGTGGCCGGCAAGGTCGTTGAAATGCTGAACGTATACTACGGCTTCGAAGCTCCCGCTCCCGTTGAGGAAGCTGAAGCTCCCGCCACCGCTGCCAACGAGTACATCGGCGAAGGCAAGGGCTTCGGCGGCACCGTAAAGGTGAAGGTCACCATGGACGGAGACAAGATCGCCAACATCGAAGTGCTGGAAAGCAGCGAAACCGCCGCGATCGCCGATCCCGCCGTTGCCGAGCTGATCCCCAAGATGATCGCTAACAACACCACCGCTGTGGACGTACACACCGGCGCTACCTTCACTTCCAACGCCCTGATCGAAGCCGTCAACGACGCGCTGAGCAAGGTCGGCAAGTAATTTTCCGTATCCCTTCAGCCTGCTGCATGCCAGCAGGCTGTTTTTTGTCAAAACGTGCTGATTTTGAGCCAATGTATGCAGTGGAAGGTTGCAAACAGGGCCATCCTCTGCTATAATGATGCCAACGAAGGTAGTCAGAAAGCTGCCCAAATAAGGAGGATCTCTTAATGAAGAAGATCATCGCTCTGGTCATGGCCGCTATGATGGCGCTGTCCATGGTATGTGTTGCGTCCGCCGAAGGCGACGGCCACAAGATCGGTATTCTTGCTCCTGTTGCTTCCCATGGTTGGGTAGCCGGTGTTGCTTACTTTGCGCAGCAGGCTGCGGAGGATCTGGGGTTGGATTACACCCTGCTCACCTGCGCAGATGCCGAAGAAATGTCCGCCAACCTCGAACAGCTCGTGGGCCTTGGTGTGGACGCCATCGTTCTGTGGCCTCAGTTCCCCGGTCTGGAGACCGCCGCTGAGCTGGCTCTGTCCAAGGGCATCATCATCTCCAACTTCGACATGATCATCAACGTTGACGAGCAGTATGCCGACAAAATGTACATCGTCACGGGCGATAACTACGGCATGGGCTATGAGGGCGCCCGCTATATCACCGAAAAGCTCGACGGCAAGGGCAAGGTGCTTGTGCTGTGCAAGCCCGGCGCCGGCAATATCAACGATGACCGCATGCAGGGCTTTATGGATTATCTGGCGGAGAACCCCTCCGATATCGAGATCATCGGCGAGCATGCCATCACCTTTGTGCGTGCCAATGACGAAAGCGTGATGCGCGATGCGCTGACCGTCTATCCCGAAATCGACGCCGTATTCTCTCTGGACGACGGCACCTCCATGGGCGCGCTGCAGGCCATCAAGGAATCCGGGCGCACCGATATCAAGGTCATCACCGGCGGCGGCGGCTGTCAGGAGTATTTCCGGATGATGCTTGATCCCGATTATGCGGACATCTGGGTATCTACCGCCACCTACTATCCCAGCATGATCATCGAGGCGATTGAAAACGCCGTAGCCGTTCTCAATGGCGAGGAGGTCAAGCATCTGGTCGTCCTCCCCACCACCATCGTCGATCGTGACAATGTTGAGGAGCATCTGGACGAGAATACGCCCTACTGATTTATTTCCCCCGTCTTTATCTTTCGGATCAGGACAGACAGGCCATGATGGCGAACCCGTCATGGCCTGCTTTCATAGCACAGGGCAGCAGCAGCAAGGAGCGACGGCATGGCTTTATCAATGACAGGCATCAGAAAGGCTTTTGACGCAAACCAGGTGCTCAGGGACGTGGAATTGCGCATTGGCGACGGCGAAATCCGCGCGCTGCTGGGCGAAAACGGCGCGGGCAAAAGCACCCTGATGAATATTCTGGGCGGCGTTCTCAAGCCGGACGATGGCGAAATCATTCTCAACGGCAGAAAATACGCTTTTTCCACACCCCGGGACGCTATGGACGCCGGGATCGCCTTCATTCATCAGGAGCTGAACCTGGTGAATGATCTGCCAATCTATGAGAACCTGTTCATCGGCCGTGAGCTCAGGCGCGGCGCGCTGCTGAACCGTCGGGAAATGATCCGGCGTACAAAAGAGGTGCTCTCGCGCATGGAGGTGGACATTGACCCGCGCACGATGGTGCGCGAGCTGGACGCCTCCTACAAGCAGATCATCGAAATTGCCCGCGCGCTGCTGATGAACGCCACGCTGCTGATCATGGACGAGCCCACCACCTCGCTGGCAGAGGTGGAAATCAACCGCGTTTTCACCATGATGCGCACGCTGAAGGCACAGGGTGTGACCATCATTTTCATCTCCCACAAGCTCAGGGAGGTGTTGTCCGTCTGCGACACCTTCACCGTGCTGCGAGACGGCGAGGTGGTGAAAAACGGCAGCGTCAGCGAAGTGACCGAATTGGATCTGGCCCGCTGGATGGTGGGGCATGACGTGCGCTCCGAGCGATTGCAGCGCCGCATGCAGCTGGGCCAAGAAGCGCTGCGGGTGGAAAACCTCACGCTATCACATGCGTTCCAGAATGTCTCCTTCTCCCTGCGGGAGGGAGAAATCCTTGGCGTCACAGGGCTTCTGGGCGACGGGCGCAGCGAGCTGTTCCAAACAGTTTTCGGCTGCAATCCCCGCTATCAGGGCAGTATCTTCCTCTATGGAAAGCGCACGCGGCTGCGGGATACCACCGCCGCCTATCGTCTGGGCATCGGCTATGTGCCCCGCGACCGCAAGGAAAACGGCATCATCAAGGATATGTCCATTCTCGAAAACGGCTCCATTGTCACCATCCGGGAGCTGGCGCATCCCTTCATCCACCACGGACAGGAGCGCAGAAACCTCCAGCAGGAAATCAGCGATCTGGCCATTCGGGTGTTTGACATAAACGACGGCATCAACAGCCTGTCGGGCGGCAATCAGCAAAAGATTGTGCTGGCCAAATGGCTGGAAGCGCATCCGCGCATTCTGATTTTCGACAACCCCACGCAGGGCGTGGATGTGGGTGCCAAAGAGGATATCTATGATATCATTCTCCGTCTGGCTGAAAACGGCGTTGCCGTGGTCATTCTCTCCAGTGAAGCGCAGGAGATTCTCCGCCTGTGCGACCGCACGCTGGTGATGTATCATGGCCATATTCAAGGCGAGCTTGACAGCGAACATATGAACGAACAGAACATCATGGTGCTGGCAACGGGAGGCTCCTTCCCCGCATCTGCCGGCGCACAGGAGGCCCGGCAGTCATGAAAGCAAACAGAATTGCAGGCATCATCGCGCTGGTCATCGCGCTGATTCTATTGGCAACAGGCATGATCGGCTCCACCCTGGCAGGGGGCAGCGGATCGCTGTCTGCCCGGCTTGAAAGCGCGCAGACCCTGCAGGCTGCCATCAGCCTGCACCGGAAAGCCGCCGACAAAACAGCGCCCAACACGATCAAAAAAGCGGAATCGGCTCAATCCGGCATGGAAAAAACCGTCGCTTCCGCCAGCGATGCGCTGCGCGAAGTGGAAGCGCTCAGCGAGGGCGTTGCCGCAAAGCAGCTGCCGGATGAAGTCATCAACGCCCTGTGGGCTGCCGGTGCGCAGGAGCAGGCGGACAAAATGGTGCTTGCGCTGTATGAAGC
>CAMGDO010000175.1 GCA_946042585.1 uncultured Clostridia bacterium | reverse complement strand
AGCCAGATGGGCTTTGGCGGGGTCGGCGAAAGCGGGAGCTGATAAAGGATTTCCTCAACCAGACGATCCTTCACCGTGCGTTCGCACAAAATATAGTCCGGCGCCACGCAGGTCTGACCGCAGTTGAGGAACTTGCCAAAGACGATGCGCCTGGCAGCGAGGGGAATTTTTGCAGAGCAGTCCACGATGCAGGGGCTTTTGCCGCCCAGCTCCAGCACCGCGGGGGTCAGCGTTTCGGCGGTATGGCGCAGCACCTCCCGCCCCACATTCTGACTGCCCGTAAAGAAAACGAAGTCGAATTTCTGCTCCAGCAGGCTGGCATTTTCACTGCGACCGCCCGTGACCACCGCCACATATTCGGGGGGAAAGCACTCTGCGATGATGCGGGCGATGACCTCGCTGGTGGCGGGAGAATAGGCGCTGGGCTTGACAATGGCGGTGTTCCCGGCGGCGATAGCGTCCGCCAGCGGGTCGATGGTCAGTAGGAAGGGATAGTTCCACGGGCTCATGATCAGCGTGTTGCCGTAGGGCGAGCGCTTCTGATAGCTGACGGAGGCAAACTGCGACAGCGGGGTGTATACGAATTTTCGGGCGGCCAGATGCCGGGTGTGCCGAAGCATATAGCTGATTTCCGTCAGCGCCAGCCCCGTTTCGCACATAAAGCCTTCCTGCTCGCTCTTGCCCAGATCCTGCTTGAGCGCGGCGCTGATTTCCTTCTGATGGCGATGGATGGCGTCGCGCAGCTTTTTGAGCATGCGCAGACGGAAGGATATCTCCAGCGTTTCCCCGCTGGCAAAATAGCGTCGCTGGCTGTCAAGAAGCTGGCTGATTTCCTGCTGATTCATGGCTGCTTTCTCCATTCTGCTACCAGATAATAGAATTTCTCCAGTTCCTTTGCGTCCATCAGCACCGGCACGGGATAGAGCGGATTGGCCTCGCTGTCGGCATGCGATGCCATCAGCGGAATATCCTCCCGTCGGATGCCGGGCAGCGTGTCGGGAATGCCCATGCGCGCGTTCATCTGACGAATGGCAGCAATGAACCGTTTCGCCGCCTCGCTGTCGCTGCAGCCCGGTGTGGCAACACCTGCCGCATTTGCCAGATCGTGCAGCTTTTTGTGCGCGGCGCTGCCGTACGCGCTCAGCACATGGGGCAAAAGCACAGCGTTGGCCAAGCCGTGCGGAGTATTATACTGCCCGCCCAGCGAATGGGCTAAGGCATGCACATAGCCCACATAGGAGCGCGTGAACGCCACGCCCGCCGCATAGGAGGCGTTGAGCATCTGCGCGCGGGCGGTCATATTATCTCCGTCGGCATACGCGCTTTCGAGGTTCTCAAAAATCAATCGCACAGCCTGAAGCGACAGGCGGCGCGTCTCACGGGTGGTAGAGCGGCCGATATAGGCTTCCACTGCGTGCGTGAGTGCATCCATGCCGGTGGTGGCGGTCAGCGACGGCGGCAGCGTGCGCGTCATGGCGGGATCCAGCACTGCATGCGAGGGAATGAGGGGGAAGGAATTGATGGTGTATTTGTGCTTTAGTTCGCTGTCGGTGATGACGGCGGCCAGCGTGGCTTCGCTGCCCGTGCCGGCGGTTGTGGGAATGGCAATGAGCGGCGGAATCCGTTTCAGCACGCGCAGAAGACCGCTGAGCTGGCCGAGCGTTTTGCGCGGATAGGCAGCGCGCGCGCCAACGGCTTTGGCGCAGTCGATGGCGGAGCCGCCGCCCAGGGCAATGAGGCATTCACAGCCGTTGGCAGTGTACAGCCCCAAAGCGTCTTCGGCGTTTCGGACGGAGGGATTGGGGCAGACGCCGTCATAAACAATGCAGCGGATACTCAGCTGCGACAGCAGGTCTTCCAGCGGCTGCGTCAGACCGGATTTTCGCAGGAATGCGTCTGTGACCAGAAGCGCCGCTGCGGGATGGAGCGCGCACAGCGGCTCCCTGAGCGCGTCGATGCTGCTAAAGCACGCCGGTTCGCGATAGGGAAGCACGGGCAGCGCTAGACGAAACGCGGTCTGATAGACGCGGCACCAGAGCTTTTTCAATGCGTTCATAGGTCGGGAATGCCCTCCTTGCTGATTTTCTGGATGTTGGAGGCAATCAGCTCAAGCGACTGATAGAATATGCGGCGGTTTTCGTCGGTCAGCCCCTGACCGGCGGCAGCAACGGCCTGCTGTGCGCGGTCGCACACAAAGGCGGCTGCTTTACGGCCTTCTTCTGTCAGGAAGATCAGCGCGCGGTATTGCGCGCCCTCCCGTCTAATCAGCGCGCGCGCTTCCATCTCCGCCGTAATGCGCGATACCGCCGCCTTGTCGCGCTCGCATGCCACGCTCAGCTGCGCGGAGGGCATGCCCTCCGGGTGATGCATGAGCACCACAAGATATGGCGCATACGCCCCTTTCAATCCATATCTGACCATTTCATCATGCTCGATTTTCTGAATATCGCGCCTCAGGCTTGAAATGGCGAAGGAAAACTGTTCAAAACGACTGAGCATGCAAACCTCCCGTGAAGCAATAATGTTGACTTATCAACATCTACGTACCCTATTTTACGCCTGCGACGGGCAATTGTCAATCCTTAGCAATGCAAACAAAAAACGCAAAGGAATCCTTTGCGTTTCCAGCATGAAATGCGGGTCAGATCACGCCTTTTTTGAGAATAATATTCGCATAGGTAGCCGTTTCGCCACTCATGATGACGGCATAGCTCTTTGTGCGCACACGGTCATAAAAGGCGAAGCGCTCCATGGCTTCCAGACAGCTGCTGCCACGCGTGTCATGTTTGGCAAGAATCTCCCGGTAGGTGTCCCAGATAGGGGTTGGGGTGGGGTCGCCAGGCGATACTGCCATCACGCACGCCGGATGTGCGGTGTGCAGATCCAGCGGCATAAGCGTCAGAATGGCATCCAGAATTTCAGGTACTCCATGGCCGTCCATCCGGATCACGCGGTTATGGACGGAATGTCCGGGAAAATTGCCGTCACCAATGGTGATTTCATCGCCGTGCCCCATTTCGCACAGGATTTTAAGCAGCTCTGGAGATAGAATGGCGGGAATTCCCTTCAGCATATTGTTTCCTCCTTTATTCGCCTTCGCGCAGCTTTCCCAGCGCTCCACCCGGATGACGGAGTACATATTCCTGCGGCGTCAGGCTTTTCTCGTACTGCAGCATATTACTGCCTTTCTGTGCCTTCAGCAGCATTGCGCAGACGCGCACGGAAATTGCGGACAGCGTGGAATGTGATGAAATTATTATTGTGATAGGAATTTGCGCCGTTCATGGCGGTACGGGACAGAATCAGCAGATCATCGCCTACCATCTGTGCGTCAGGATATTGGAAAGCTACAAGGGAAGCATCCTGATCGCGCATATCCACAACGCGCTCGACAACCTCCCAGCTGCACAGATCTTGCGAAAGTGCAACCGACAGGATATTGCGGGCAGACGGCTGAGACGAATCGTAGAATTCATTGCCGACAGCAATGTACCAGCCTTCCTCCTGCAGGACGACAAACTTTGAGTTGGCGCCCAGCGGGAAGTTAATGATTCGGTCAAACCGTAGCGGTGCGTCTGCATCCATGAAGCGCAGAAGCACAGCATTCCCGCCATTCTGTCTCTTATACACATCTGACGCTGCCGACGAAGGCTTAGGTGTAGA
>CAMGDO010000174.1 GCA_946042585.1 uncultured Clostridia bacterium | reverse complement strand
AGATTCCTCTACGTCTCGTGGGCTCGGAGATGTGTATAAGAGACAGTCGCAATAGAACATCTTGGTCAGCAGCGCCTTGTTGGAGATGAAGGAAACGATATCGGCGATACCGTCAGAGCCAAGATAAACAACATCCAGACCGGCCTGAACGGACTGGGGCAGAATCTGGGAAGCCTGCGCGCCATAGAAGGGCACGAACAGCGCTTCGGCATCGGTGGCGGCAATAGTGGTCAGCTGAGAGCTGAAGTCATTGTCACGGAAGCCGGCGCCCACTTCACAGACAATTTCGATGCCGATCTGGTTGCACTGAGCGACGAAGGAATCCTTCAGACCAATGGAATAATCGTCGTCATTGCCATAGAGAACGGCGACCTTCTTCAGGCCCACGGAGTTGGCATAGTTGGCCATCACAACACCCTGGAAGGGATCCAGGAAGCAGGTGCGGAACACGTTGGGGCGATCAGAGGTCACTTCATAGCGGGTGGAGGAAGCGGTGACCATGGGAATACCGTCTTCAGCAGCCAGTTCAGCCACGGCCATGCAGTTGCCGGAGAGCACATCGCCCAGAATGGCTACAGCCTTGTACTCGTCAACGAGCTTGTAGTAGGCGTTTTGAGCTTCGGTATCATCCGCCTGGTTGTCGAGCCAGACGATTTCAAACTGCTTGTCAGAGCCACTGTTTTTGAGTTCAGCGTTGAGCTGCTTGATATACAGATCAGCGCCTTCCTTCACAGCTTCACCATACATGGCATAGTCGCCGGTCAGCGGAGCGATACCGCCGATCACGATGGTCGTCTCGGCCAGACCGACGGGGCAGAGACCCAGAACCAGCGCCAGCACGAGCAGAAGAGAAACAAATTTCATGTTTTTCATTGAGGTAATCCTCCTTATCTACAGCATCAGCTGAAAATGTACGCAATTTATAATAATGAAATAGCTAAAAAAGTTCAATAGCTATTTTGTATATTTCCTGTATTTTGTGCATTTTCATTACGGTTTTTCGTGCAAAGGACGAGATATGCGCAAATCCTGCCGAACGCGGAAAAGGAAGGCGCGAGATTGATCTTGCGTTTGAATGTTCGCCTATGGTAGAATGAAGCGACGGTGATTTGGGGAGGTACGTTATTATGGCAAAATACACCATCGGCTTGGATTATGGCACGCTGTCCGGGCGCGCTGTGCTTGTGGATATTATGGATGGAAGCGAAAAAGCGTCAGCTGTGTATGAGTATCCACATGCCGTGATGACGCGCGCGCTGCCGGACGGAACAAAGCTGGGAACGGACTGGGCGCTGCAGCATCCGCAGGATTATCTGGATGTGCTGTATGACGTTATTCCCCGCGTTTTGATTGAAAGTGGCGTAAAAGCGCAGGATATCATCGGCATCGGCATAGACTTTACGTCATGTACTGCGCTGCCTGTGGACGACTGCGGCACACCGCTGTGCTTTCTGCCATCCTATCAGAACAGGCCGCATGCCTATGTGAAGCTTTGGAAGCATCATGCTGCGCAGGATAAAGCGGCGCAGATGACGCGCATCGCACAGGAACGCAATGAAGCATGGCTTCGTAATTACGGCGGAAAAATCTCCAGCGAATGGGCGCTGCCGAAAATCTGGCAGCTGCTGGAGGAGGCGCCGGATATATATGATGCAATGGATGAATGGATGGAAGCAGGCGACTGGCTGGTGCTGCAGCTGACGGGCAGGCGCTGCCGCAATTCCTGCGCGGCGGGATACAAGTATCTTTATAACAAGCGAACCGGCTATCCGGACAGAGGATATTTTGCTGCGCTGGATAGACGACTTGAGAATGTCGTAAAGGACAAGCTTTCTTCGCCCGTTGTTCCCATTGGTACCTGCGCAGGGGGACTGACGCAAGCCATGGCGCATAAGCTTGGACTCATGCCCGGAACGCCGGTGGCAGTTGCTCTAGTGGATGCGCATGTGTGCGTTCCGGCGGTGGGCATGACAAAACCGGGGCAGATGCTGGCCATCATGGGGACATCCACCTGCCATATGAGCCTTTCAGATCGTGAACTGCAGGTGCCGGGCATGTGCGGCGTGGTGGAAGACGGCATTTTGCCGGGATACATGGGCTATGAAGCGGGGCAAAGCTGTGTGGGCGATCATTTTGCCTGGCTGACAGAACGCTGTGTGCCCCAGAGCTATTATGAAGAAGCTCAAAAACGCGGCATGCATATTCAACAGTATCTGACGGAGCTGGCGAATAGATTGCGTCCGGGTGAAAGCGGACTATTGGCGCTCGACTGGTGGAATGGAAACCGCAGCGTGCTGGTGGATGTCGATCTGATGGGCATGATGCTGGGCATGAAGCTGGAAACCAGAGCAGAGGAAATGTATCGCGCGCTGATTGAAGCGACTGCATACGGCACGCGGATGATCGTGGAAAACTATCGCGAGCATGGAATAGAGGTGAATGAATTCTTCGCCTCGGGCGGCATCAGCCAGAAAAACGCCATGGCGATGCAGATTTATGCCGACGTGCTGAATATGCCCGTGCGAATTGCCGGCTCAGCGCAGGGCCCGGCGCTTGGCAGCGCGATCTTTGGCGCGGTAGCAGCAGGGCGCGAACGCGGCGGATACGACAGCGTACTGGATGCGACGAAAGCAATGAGCCGTGTGAAAAACGTGGTGTATACGCCAATGCCGGAGAATGCAGCGATTTATGACAAGTTGTTTGCTGAATACCGCAGACTGCATGATTATTTCGGGCGGGGCGAAAATGATGTGATGAAGCATCTGAAAAAGATCAAAAACAGCGTGCTGTGAGCCGTGAAATCTTTCATGGCATCTGTCGGACGAATTTCTAAGCAAAATCCGCGATACCTGGCGTGAAAACCGAGTATCGCGGATTCTTCTGTAAATATGCTTTGGGGGGTGTGCATATTCGCAGTTCTGCCTTATCAAGGCATGAAGAAATTCTGTTTCTGTTTTATTCTTCCAAATACTTCATCAGCTGCACGGTGGCCTTGCTCCATCCCCGAACGCTCGAAAGACCGTTTTCATTTAGCTCCTTGAGCGGATACTGCCCGGCGGGGTAACAGTATCTATATCAAGCTCGTTATGGATGCAGACTGATTTCAGCTCTGTACAGGCAGCGCGCGTCCGCTTGTTCTGAGCGCTTCCGTGTTTAGTCCACCATCGGTTAGCACCAATTGACCGTTGATGAAAACCTTTCGAATGCCAAAGGACTTCTGCTGATCTGGCATGGCAGCTTTCAGTTCGTTTTCGTCAAAGACAACCAGATCTGCGTAGCCGCCTGTGCGAATATAGCCGCGGTCCTTCAGCTGGAAGCGATCCGCGGTGGCGCCGCTCATTTTCCGGATGGCACGGGGCAGCGTATCGCCCGTGCCAAGCAGCGCATCACGCAGGAATTTGGGGAAACAGTCATAGATTGCGGGATTCTGCACGCCGTGCTCCTCCACCCATGCATCGGTCATATAAAGGCACTGATCGTGACGGGACAGGCTTCTGATAATATCAGGCGTGCTGTAGGGGCCCATATTGACGCGGCCCTTGAACTGACTGCGTTCGCACAGCATCAGATAGGCATTCAGATCGGAAAGACCTTCCTCTAGGGCGATTTCGTGAACGGATTTGCCCTCGTATTTTTCATATCCCGGGCTGATATACGCCACCTGAATATCCTTGAAGCCAAA
>CAMGDO010000173.1 GCA_946042585.1 uncultured Clostridia bacterium | reverse complement strand
AGATGTGTATAAGAGACAGATATAGGAGGGCGGCTCCTCCAGCGTCTTGAGCAGCGCGTTGAACGCCGCATTGGACAGCATATGCACTTCGTCGATGATATACACCTTGTATTTGCTGAACTGCGGCGGGTAATCCACCTTTTCCAGCAGATCGCGGATTTCCTCCACGCGGCTGTTGCTGGCCGCGTCCATTTCAAAGACGTCCAGCGATGTGTCGTTTTCCAGCAGCCTACACGAAGCGCACGCAAGGCACGGATCGCCATTCACCGGCGATTCACAGTTGATGGCGCGCGCCATGATCTTGGCAGCGCTGGTTTTGCCCGTGCCGCGGCTGCCGCAGAAAAGATAGGCATGCGCAATGCGCCCCGCCGCCACCTGATTGCGCAGCGTGCGGATCACCGCCTCCTGACCCGTCATCTCCGAAAAAGTCCGGGGCCGCCACTTGCGGTACAGCGCCTGATACATACACATCGCTCCTTTCCTGCGCTTCTATTATCCATGATTTGCGCGCCCCTTTCAAGTGTTGAATTGAATTTTCTTTTATGGTATACTTTTCCCAAACGAAAGGAGCGATGAATGCATGCAGTATGTCCCCTTTGGTCAACTGGGCTTTGAAATTTCCCGTCTGGGCTTTGGCATGATGCGTCTTCCGCAGATTGTAAACGGTGAAGAAAAAACAACGGACGAAGCGCGCGCCATCGCCATGCTGCGCTCCGCCATCGACCGGGGCGTCAACTATGTGGACACCGCCTATCCCTACTGCGCGGGGCAGAGCGAGCCCATCGTGGGCAGGGCGCTCAGGGACGGCTATCGTGAACGCGTCAAACTGGCCACCAAGCTCCCCGTCTGGAAGGTGGAATCGCCGCAGGATCTGGACCGTTTTCTGGATGAACAGCTGCGCCGTCTGGATGTACCGTATGTGGATTTCTATCTGCTGCATGCGCTGGACAAAGAGCGCTGGGAGAAGATGCAGTCGTTCCATGTGACAGAGTTTCTGGATCGCGCCGTCAAGGACGGCAGAATCCGTTATCCCTCTTTCTCTTTCCATGATGATTACGCGGTGTTCCGCGACATTCTGCTGAGCTATGACTGGTGCATGGCGCAGATTCAGTTCAATTATCTGGACATCCGTAATCAGGCAGGTCTGAGCGGCATCCGCCTTGCGCGCAAGCGGAAGGTGCCGCTGGTGGTGATGGAGCCGCTGCGCGGCGGCGCGCTGGCCTCTCCCACGCCGGATATTCAGGCGCTGATTGACCGGTATCCCGAAAAGCGCTCCGCAGTGGAATGGGCCTTCCGGTATGTGGGCGACTTTGGCGAGGTAGCCACCATCCTGTCGGGCATGAGCACCGAGGAGCAGGTGGAGGACAATCTGCGGATTTTCGATGATGTGAGGGTCGGCGCGTTGTCTGACGCAGATAAGCGTCTCATCGCCCGTCTGCGCCAGACCTATGTGAAGCGCATGCCCATCGGCTGCACGCGCTGCGCATATTGCCAGCCCTGTCCCAAGGGCGTACAGATTCCGCGCATCTTCTCTTCCTACAACGAAGCCAGCATGTTCGGCGATATGTCGCGCTTCACCGGCCGCTATCAGAGCATCGTTCAGGATCAGGCGGACGCCAGCCAATGCGTCCGGTGCGGTCTGTGCGAAGATCAGTGCCCGCAGCATCTGCCCATCCGCACATGGCTGGAAACGGCGCATAAGGCAGGCTCTTCAGAGAAATAATGATTTCCATGAGCAACAAACTCTTTGGTATCATCCCCATCTACGGCCTGCTGATTGCCGCCGCCATCCTCTGCGCAGTGCTGCTGTGCCAGCGCGAAAGCCGCCGCCGTCATCTGCCGCCTGACACCGGCATCGACATGGCGCTCTGGGCCGTTCCGCCCGCCGTCGTGTGCGCGCGGCTCTATTATGTCGTTTTCCAGTGGCCGCATTATGCCGCACATCCCGTCAGCATTCTCTATTTCTGGGAGGGCGGGCTGGCCATATACGGCGCCGTCATCGGCGGCGCACTGGGGCTGTATCTATTGTCCCGCCACAGCAGGATTCCTTATCTTACGCTGCTGGACATCGCTGCGCCCGTGGTGCTATTGGGACAGGCCATTGGCCGCTGGGGCAATTTCTTTAACGGTGAAGCCTACGGCTATGCCGTGACAAACCCCGCATGGCAGTTTTTCCCCATCGCCGTGCAGATAGACGGGCAATGGCATCTGGCCACGTTCTTTCTGGAATCATGCTGGAACCTGCTGGGCTTCCTTGTGCTATGGCGCTATCGCCTGCGCGTGAACACCCCGGGGCATGTGGTGTCGCTGTATCTGTTATGGTATGGCGCCGGCCGGCTGGTGATTGAAGGGCTTCGCACCGACAGTCTGATGCTGGGGTCCATCCGCGTATCGCAGCTGCTCAGCCTTTTGCTGTGCCTTGTTGCGCTTGCACACTTTTTCCGGCACAGAAAAACGGCCGCATCCTGAATGCGGCCGCTCAGACTATCAACAAAATGTGCACACAGCTGCCGGGATGCAATGAAGGGGCGCAGCTCCTTCATTACATTCCGCAGAACCGGCTGCATCCTGAATGCGGCCGCTGCACTTTTCGCCTTACAGGCACTGGCGCATCTGCTGATACTTCTGCTTGGCAGTCTGCAGATCCTGCGGCTGGACAGGCTTGGTCTGATACCAGCCCTGGCTGTTCATGAGCTGAAACACCTGCAGCTGATCCTGACCAATCTGCATGAAAGCGTCGTTCATCACATTGCGCAGCCCCGCATGGCTGCCCTCCACCACCTCGGAGCAGATATTGGCCATGAGCGCCTTCTCCTGATAGAGCAGATCATAGGCCAGCTCCTGGTCGGTCAGCCAGGAAGCCTGATGGGCGCCGCTGTTCTTCTGCGTGTTCTGATAGGTCTGCATAAGCGATTCCTCCTTGATTACTGACAGCCGTTGAGGAAGGTGAACAGCGCGTCATACTGCTGGCGATGGTGCCGGGCGATGTTGGCAGCCAGATCGCGCAGCTGCGCATTCTGAAACTGCGCTGCATATCCCTGCGCCACGCGGCAGGCAGTCGCCAGATGCGTCAGCTGATCTTCGATCACCGTCAGATCCTTGCTGGTCAGATTGCAGCCATTTTGAGATGCCATTTGGAAAATCCCTCCCTATATGATTGGTACGCTGTCAGTATGCCCGCTTCGACGGGAGAATATGAGGTGTTCTGTGGAAAAATGGAAAGCCGCGCTGTACCGCGCGCTGCTCGCGCCTTTGCCCCAGCCCGTCCGGAATGGTCAGCGCCCGCCCGCCCTGTATCGAATGTCTGCGCAGCAGGGCGAAAGGTTTGTGCAGATTTTCAGAGCCCATCATGCCGTCGGCGCGTGCGCTGCGCTGTTTGACCGCGCAGGGCTTACAGCCGTCCTCCCCTATGGCGATGCCATCCTGGGGCAGACGCCCGTGACGGAAAACACCGTGTTTCGCACAGCCTCCATTTCCAAGCTTGTCACCGCGCTGTGCGCGTATCGTCTTTATGAAGCAGGACAGCTGGATCTGGATGAAGACGTCAATGCGTACCTTCCCTGTCCCCTGCGGCATCCGCTGTCGCCGTCTGTCCCCATTACGCTGCGCCGCCTGCTTTCGCACACAGCCGGTCTGCACGCTGTCTCTTATACACATCTCCGAGCCCACGAGACGTAGAGGAA
>CAMGDO010000172.1 GCA_946042585.1 uncultured Clostridia bacterium | reverse complement strand
GCACACCACCCAGGATCACATTCTGCCCGTCACCGGCTCCACGCAGGCATTCAATCTGCTTCTGGACGCCTTCACCGACCCGGGTGATGTGATTCTGACGGAGAATCCCACCTTCCTTGGCGCAACGCAGGCCATGCATCTGCACGGGCTCAGAATTATTCCCGTGGAGAGCGATGACCAGGGCTTGCGCATGGACGCGCTGGAGGATGCCATTGAGCGCTATCATCCGCGCATGCTCTATACCATTCCCACCTTCCAGAATCCCACGGGCGTCACCATGCCTCTCGAGCGCCGCAGGCGGATTGCAGAGCTTGCGGAGAAATACGATTTTCTGGTTGCTGAGGATGACCCCTATCGTTCCCTGCGCTATACCGGCACGCCGCTCCCCTCCATCATGTCGTTTGACAAAGCGGGCAAGGTCGCGCTGATGGGCAGCTTCTCCAAGGTCATTTCCCCCGGTCTTCGCGTGGGCTATCTTGTGTGCGAGCCGACACTCCTGCGCAAATGCGTCATCTGCAAGCAGACGGCCGACGTGCACACGGCGAACCTCAATCAGGCCATCGTGGATGCCTATCTGCGCCGTGATCTTCTCAAGCCCCATCTGCAATCCGTCTGCGCGCGTTATGGCGAACAGATGCGCTGCATGCTCGACTGCCTTTCCTCCATGAAGGGGGTTGAGCGATATACCCGGCCTGACGGCGGATTGTTCCTCTTTGTCTGGCTGCGCGAGGGCGTAAACGCCACGGACAAGCTGATGGAAGCCGTCGGAAAGGGCGTGGCCTATGTGCCCGGCACGCATTTCTACCCCGAGGGCGGCCACGAAAACACCCTGCGTCTCAATTTCTCCAATGCCGATATCCCCACCATCCAGCGCGGCATGTCGCTGCTTGATGAATGTCTCAAATAATTCTTAATCATCTGTCAGGAGGTATTCCCCATGCACATTCTCGATACGCTCAAGGAACGCGGATTCATCGCGCAGGTCACCTTTGAGGATGATCTGTACAAACAGCTCGAAAAGGAATCCACGCCCTTCTATGTAGGCTTTGACCCCACTGCCACCAGCCTGCACTTTGGTCACTTCATCCCCATCATTGCCATGGCGCACATGCAGCGCGCCGGGCATCGTCCGATTGCACTCGTCGGCGGCGCCACCGCCATGATCGGCGACCCCTCCGGCAAAACGGATATGCGCAAAATGATGACCGTTGAGACCATCGATCATAACGTCGCCTGCATCAAGCAGCAGATGTCCCGCTTCATTGAGTTTGGCGATGACAAGGCGATGATTGTCAACAACGCCGACTGGCTGCGCAACGCCGGCTACATCGACTTCATCCGCGATATCGGCGCGCATTTTTCCGTCAACCGCATGCTGACGGCAGAATGCTACAAGCAGCGTCTGGAGCGCGGCCTCACCTTCCTTGAGTTTAACTACATGCTGATGCAGAGCTATGACTTCCTGCAGCTGTTCAAGCGCTACGGGTGCCGTTTGCAGATGGGCGGCGACGACCAGTGGAGCAATATGCTGGCCGGCGCTGATCTGATCCGCCGCAAAGAGCACGAGGACGCCTTCGCCTGCACCTTTAAGCTGCTGATGAACCATGAAGGCAAAAAGATGGGCAAGACCGAAAAGGGCGCGCTGTGGCTGGATGCCGCGCTGTGCTCTCCTTATGATTTCTACCAGTACTGGCGCAATGTGGACGATGCCGATGTGAAAAAGTGTCTGGCGCTGCTCACCTTCCTGCCCATGGAAGAAGTCAACCGTCTGGGGGCGCTGGAAGGCGCCGAAATCAACGAAGCCAAGAAGGTACTTGCCTTTGAGTGCACCAAGCTCGTTCATGGCGAAGAGGAAGCGCAGAAAGCTCAGCAGGCTGCCAGCGCGCTCTTTGGCGGCGGCGGCGCGATGCACGATGTGCCCTCCTTCAATGTCACCCGCGATATGCTCGAGGCCGACGGTCGCCTGACCACCATCCTCAACTCCTGCGGTCTGTGCACCAGCCGCGGCGAAGCCCGCAAGCTTGTGCAGCAGGGCGGCGCGACGGTGAACGAACAGAAGATCACCGATATCGACTTCGTTATCACCGCCGACATGATCGGCACGGACGGCCTGCTTCTGCGCAAGGGCAAAAAGAACTACTGCCGTCTTCTGCTTGTGTAATGGCGCTGGCAAGCTATAAAACCGTCAGGCAGGCGGCGCAGGACGAGTTCATCATCAACAAAAGCCGCTTCATCGGCTACGCCTCCCCCTGCGCTACGGAGGAGGAGGCGCTGGCCTTTCTGAAGCGGATTCGCGAAAAGCACCGCGACGCCACGCACAACTGCTATGCCTATGTCATTGGCGAAAACGCCGGCATCATGCGCTACAGCGACGACGGCGAGCCGGGCGGCACGGCGGGGCTTCCCATGATGGAAGTGCTCAAAAACCGCGGCGTGGTCAACTGCTGTGTGGTGGTCACGCGTTATTTTGGCGGCGTGCTGCTGGGCGCAGGCGGTCTGGTACGCGCATATACGCACGGCTGCGCCATTGCCCTGGACGCCGCGCAGGTTTCGGTGATGGAGCTCACCGCGCGCGTGCTGTTTGATGTGCCCTATCCCCTCTGGGATAAATTCTCCTATACGCTGCAGGGTCTGCCGGTGATTCTGGAAAACACGGATTTTCAGACGGCAGTCGATGCAACGCTGCTCATCCGGGAAAAGGACAGGGAGGATGTTTGCAGTAAAATCTCCGCACTGTCCGATGGAAAAATCGAATCGCTGCCCACCGATTCCCTGTTCTACCCCTGGCCGGAAACCTGAACCGCCTTTCCGTGATAAAAGCCAAATGCGCGCTGCAAAAAGCAGCAGGTTTTGCGCCTGCTGCTTTTTTCTGCGTGCTTTGTTTCAAACCATATCAATATCTTTAAGACGCGCCTTTTCATCATTGAAAGGAATGCTTGTACCCGTCGTAACATCCTCAATCTTGTCAATGATCAGCCAATCATCCATATTGCTCTGGTGTTCAAAGGCAAGCGGCGTTATTTCCCTGACGTTTTCAAATTCCACCAGGCACATGCATTTCTTGTGCCAGCGTTCCTTCTGCCTCTCAGACAGATTCAGCTTGCTTTGGTTCTCACAAAGAATCCCCGTTATCTCTTCATCAGTCAGCTTCACATCGTTCTGTACGCTTTTTACAAAAGCAGTTGCCGTGATTACAGCGCTTCCCTTTTCCAAAAAATACAGCTGTTCGCCTGCAAAAACCCTGCTGTGCGGAATCTTCCTTCCCGCTGCTCTGCGCACCGCCATTGTTTTTCTGCCGGCCAGAATCTTGTCCAGCGCTCTCTCGCCTTTTTTCCCCGCATTATCACAATAAACCAGATGAACCATTTTCTTTCGCCATGTTTCCCCTTAAAAACGGTAATTTGTCAATGATTCAGAACGAATTTTTCCACCGCTTTTGCGATGCCGTCATGATCGTGATCGTCCGTCACATACCGGGCAAGCCGTTTGATTTTCTCGTTGGCATTGCCCATCGCCACCGGGAATCCGGCTTTCTCAAACATGGGGATGTCATTATCAAAATCGCCAAACACCATCACATCTTCCATGTCGATTTCCAGCATCTGCGCCATCTCAGTCACGCCCGTGCCCTTGTCTACGCCCACCGGCATCACTTCCAGATTTCTTTCACCCGATTGCGTCAGATAAATAT
>CAMGDO010000171.1 GCA_946042585.1 uncultured Clostridia bacterium | reverse complement strand
ATTGTTCACTCCATAGCGGGTAAACTCATGATCGCCTTCGAAAACAATTGTCCTTATAAAGCTTCACGGCGTTTTCAAGGCGGTAGCTGATCCGGAAGACACGGGTACCGCTGCCCTGCTGCCGGAAATAGATATAGACGGTGTTTTCCCCTTCGCCATCCTCCACCGCAAAGCAGTTCTCGGGGCGGTTCTCATTGTCCGGTTCAGAAAGCCGGGACAGCGGCGTCCCGTCCAGGAAGACCTGCCAATCCGCAAATGTCCTTGATCCGGTGAAATAATTGTTCACTCCATAGCGGGTAAACTCATGATCGCCTTCGAAAACAATTGTCCTTGTTTCGGTGATCAACGCGCTTCCATCTGCCTGCAACGCAATGTCAAAATGCAGAGAATCCAGCCTGGCGCTGTAATCTTCCGCCAGTGCGGGCAGCGAAATAACGGAAATGATCAGAACGAAAAGGAAAAACCATCGTATTCTGTGCAAAGATCGGTTCACGGAGCAATCCTCCTTTCATCGGAAGCCCGGTTAAGCCGGATAGTGCTTTTGCAGTAGTATTACAATATATATAATATGCAAAGCTCAATATTTTGCAAGCACGGGCGGTCAAAAAAGCAAGGATTATCCATGATTCCGGGTACATCTGCCGATTTATATGAGGATTCTTCAAAAACAAGAAAAGAGCTGAAACCCTGCATCAAAGCTTCAGCTCTTTTATGGCGGAGAAGGAGAGATTCGAACTCTCGAACGGTTTGTGGCCGTTACGCGATTTCCAGTCGCGCGCCCTCGACCAAACTAGGCGACTTCTCCATGATTGAATTGTACGGATTGCTCCGCTGCTGTGAGAGACAGGCTGGTCGATAACCGCTTTCATCAGCGAATGATACTATATCACAATTTGTTCCTGAAGTCAATCATTTTTTGTCATTTCCTGTGCGTTTTTTCTTTCCGCATAGAAGCCCCTTCTCAGGCGCATACTGCGCCTTGGAGGCGAAAAACATGCAATATCGAACGGACCTTGCCATGGAGCGCGCAGCGGATTTTCCAGCCATGCCGGGCATTGAAACCATCCGGGATACAGCGGATGGATTTTCCCTGTTTGAAGTGCGCATCAGCAGCGAGGAAGCAGCGCGGCAGCTGGGCAAGGCCCGCGGGCGTTATGTGACCATTGAGACCGCACCGCTGCATACCATTGCGCATGAGGATCGCCGCAGGCTCTCCCACGCTTTGGCGCAGCAGCTTTCATCCATGCTGCCTCCCTCCGGCGATATCATGGTGGTTGGTCTGGGAAACCGCCGCATCACCTCGGATGCGCTGGGCACTCAGGTGACGGACGGCGTGCTGGTGACGCGCCATCTGAAGGAGGTGCTGCCGCCATCCCTGCATACGCGGCTGCGCGGCGTCTGTGCGCTATCCCCCGGCGTGCTGGGCGTGACCGGCATGGAAACGGCGGAAATCGTGCAGGGAGCAGCAGAGCGCGTAAAGCCTGCCGCCATCATCTGCGTGGATGCACTGGCCGCGCGGGAATGCGCGCGCATCGGCACCACCATTCAGATTACGGATACGGGCATTCAGCCGGGCAGCGGCGTGGGAAATCATCGCCGCGGCCTGACAAAGGAGCTGCTGGGCGTACCCGTGCTGGCAATTGGCGTACCCATGGTGGTATATACCTCCGTCATCATCCGGGACGCACTGACGGTGCTGCTCAGGGATTTTCCCGAAACTGCCGAAAGCTGCGAGGCGCAGGCCGATGCGCTATCGCAGCGCATCGCGCAGAAGGCGTCCGATGATATGGTGGTGACGCCGCGCGAGATTGACCAGATGGTCTGCGAGCTGTCGCAGGTGATTGCCATGGCGCTGAATTTCGCCCTGCAGCCGCAGCTTGAGGATGAAGAAATCATGCTGCTCACGAATGAAGCCCCGTAACGCCGCATATATATGGAATATCTGAGGCCGGCAGGCCCGGAAAGGAAGTTTGTGCATTGAAGAGAATGATGCTGTGCATGCTGCTGTCGCTTGCGGCATGCTTTTTTTATCCCCTTGCGCACGGCGAGAGCGTCTCCACATTTTCGCTGTTTGCCGAATATACATCCACTCCTTCGCCCACCCTTGCGCCCACCGTCTCACCCACGCCTGCCCCGTCCGCCTCTCCCCTGCCTTCTCCGCCTTCAGGCTTTACGCTGGAAGTCCTGTCCGAAAGCGCCAAGCCGGATCAGCAGGACGCCTTTCGCGTGCTGATCTATCACACCCACACCTATGAATCCTATACCGCAACCGAGCAGTATCCCTATGTCAGCAGCGAAAAATGGCGCACAAGCGATCCTGAACGCAACATGGTGGCGGTGGGCGCGTATCTGACGCAGCTGCTGGAAAGCGCAGGCGTTCAGGTGGAGCATGATGTCACCGCCTTTGAACCGCCCCGTCTGTCCACCGCCTATGAGCGTTCACTGGAAATGCTCACCCGGCGCGCGGCGGATGGCGAGGAATACGACCTGTATATCGACCTGCACCGCGACGCATATGTCGAAAACAACGGGCCTAACACCGTTGAAATCAACGGGCAGAGCGTAGCGCGGATCATGTTTCTCGTCGGCAAAGGCACCGGACAGGCGGGCGCGGGCTATGACATAAGGCCCGACTGGGAAAGCAACAGAACCATCGCTCAGGCGCTCACCAACCGGCTGAATCTGCAATGCGAGGGCTTGTGCCGCAGCGTCAGCGTAAAAAGCGGGCGCTACAACCAGCACGTCGCCGCCTGCTGTGTGCTCATTGAGGTGGGCAACAACCGAAATACGCTGGAGGAAGCGCTATCAGCCATGCCGTTTCTCGCCAATGCCATCTGTGCGCTTGCCGACGGGCAGGTGGAATAACAGCTGTTGCATCCAGCGCCGTTTCGGCTTATAATAGAAGCATGCAAGATTCAATACGGGGGAGTATGTTCATGCAGAAGAACGCACCGATTGGCATCTTTGACAGCGGCGTGGGCGGACTGAGCGTTTTGCGCACGGCGCTGAAAATGCTGCCCAGCGAGCGCTTTCTATATTATGGCGACACGCTGAATGCACCCTACGGCACCAAAACGGAAGAAGAAGTCATTTCCTGTGCGCGCGCTGCGGCAGATTTTCTGCTGTCCCAGGGCGCCAAGGCTCTGGTGATTGCCTGCAATACTGCCACCTGCGCATCAGCTGCAACGCTGCGCCGAGAGCATCCCGATCTGATCATCGTCGGCATGGAGCCGGCGCTCAAGCTCGCGCACGACCATTGCCCTCAGGGCGATATTCTGGTACTGGCCACGCCCGTATCGCTGGCGTCGCGCAAATACCAGCTGCTCTATGAGGCGTATGGCAAGCATGCCGTTTCGCTGCCCTGCCCAGGGCTTATGGATTTTGTGGAGCGCGGCGATATATCCTCCCCGGCTCTTGAAAGCTATCTGACCGGGAAATTCGCTCCCTATCTGCAGGGCGGGCGCGCGCCTGCCGCCGTCGTGCTGGGCTGCACGCATTATGTGTTTCTCCGGCAGACCATACGCCGCCTTTTGCCTGAAAGCACGCTTGTGCTGGATGGCAACGAAGGCACCGTGCGCCAGCTCAGGCGCCGCCTGGAGCAGGAAAGCCTTCTTGGGGAAGGAAACGCTGCCGCTGCGCGTGTGCAGCTGTTTTCGTCAGCCGGGGATGACGCACTTGACCAAATGCGCACGCTGCTGGCG
>CAMGDO010000170.1 GCA_946042585.1 uncultured Clostridia bacterium | reverse complement strand
AGATGTGTATAAGAGACAGGTACTGCATCATGCCCATATACTCAGCATCCACGGACAGCATCTCTGCCGCCGCGCCGGTGATCTGTTCCAGCAAATCCGCCACCGCGATCTCTTCACCGGTCTGCTCCAGCAGCGCCTGCAGCATGGGCAACAGCACTTCATCCGTGCTCAGACGGCTTGCCCAGGCATTGAGCAGATTGGCCACATCATGCGTCGTCATGGTCACAATCACCGCGCCGTCCTCGGTCTGCTCCGCGTTTTCTGCCATCGCTGCGCTGATCTGCGCCACATCCTCCACATACGGCGTCAGCGCAGCTTCAATCTGCTCCGACAGCACTGCCGCCTGCGAGAGCATCGCCTCCAGCTCCTCGGCGCCCAGCGTCTGGTCGCCCAGCGTCATGGTCATGCTTTCCTCTACATCCTCCTGAGAAGCGGTCACCGCATAGCTGGGGAACAGGCTGCTCACCACCGTCACGTTCTCTCCGTCCACCGCGGCATCCAGCGTGGCAAGCTCCGTATCCTGCATTTCAAGCGCCACATGCGCGCCCGTTTCGCCTGCAGTCATGCGCAGCACCAAAGCAGACAGCACGTCCGAAACTGCATTGAACATCGCGATGCTCTCCTCATCGCCTTCCAGCATGCTCGTCAGCGTTTCCTGATCCAGCGTCAGCGTCAGCTCCATCTGAATGCCGGAGGGCATCGTCCCTTCCGCCAGAGAAGCACCGGAGACTGCCAGCATCATCAGCGCCAGCATCACGGCAAAAAACCTTTTCATTGCGTTATCCTCCTTGTATGTTCAGGCACAATTCACCTGTTTATAACATATATTATACAGCTTATCACCTGCGGTGTCAATTATTGTGCCACAGCTGTTACAGCGTCCAAAAGATTTGCCCATATCGTCTGCCCGGCGCTGATCAGATAGCTCCACACCTCAGAAGGTTCGCCCGCATCCAGCTGCACCGCCATGTCAGGATCAACCTCCAGCTGGGCTATCGTCTGCGCCGTATAGCTCTTGTAATTGAACGTGATGCAGGTATCCGTGCCCTGCGGACGCCATTCAAAGGCGATATTCAGCCGCGACGCGTTCTGATTGGAAGCGCCGCCGATCAGCCGGCACGTCACATCCAGCGTCTGCGCGGGGAAGCTCTGCCCCTCGTCGGGAATGAGCAATAACTGCAGCGTATGCGTCTGGCTGCGCTCGCGGCCCGTATTGGTTTCGTCATATTGCTCCATGCCCAGCTCCGCTGTCAGCATAAAGCTGCCGCTCACCTGCTGATCCGCCGTTTCCCAGGCAAACGTGCCGGTATAGGCGCGGCTGTATGTGCCGCCGCCCTGCAATGTGAAATGAAGCTGCGTCCCCGCGCCAAAGCGCACATTCAGCCCCCATTGCCCGCCGCTCTGCGTAGCCTGCACCTTTTCCACCGCCCCGGCAAAGGGCAGCGTCAGCATCTGTTCAAGCAGGTTCCCGTCCGCATCGTAGCTTCTTTCCAGCACCACGTCGCCCAGCTGCGCGCCAGAAAGCAGTTCGTCATACAGCGGAATCATTCCATCTTGCAGATAGACGCGCGCCTCCTCCTGCGTCATGATTTCTTCCAGAAGCGCCATAATTTCCGGGTTGGTCAGCATCATCCGCAGCATATTGCCCGCCTGCTCGCGCACCGCATCGGCGTCCAGCGTGACCACGGAACGCGTGCACAGCGCGCCGTTTTCATCGCGCGCCACGCTCACCGCCGTATAATCCATCACCCATTCGGTCATCGCCGCATAGCAGGGAGCCAGCGCCGCATCCAGCTGCGCCCACCATTCCTCCCCTGCCGTCAGCATGACCAGGGCGATTCTCATCGGCGTGGGCCACTGCCCCTCCTCTACAGGCGTGAGCATCTGCGTCAGCGCGTTCATATCGCGCGCAAAGGCCATGCTCTGGCCGCCCAGCAGATCGCCGGAAAGCACATAGCGGTCATCCCGTCCCGAAAGCACCAGCGTGCCCAGCGTTTCCCCGCTGCGCTTCACCATCACGCGCGTCTGCTCGTCATGCAGCGTTTTGCTCGCCTTGGACAGCACATAAGTGCCCTCCACCGCATATTCCGGCAGCAGCTTCTTGAGCATCTCCCACATTTCATTTGATACAAAGGACGGCGCCGTGCCCTCCACCGCGCCCGTCAGCTGCACCCGATAGCTGGAATTGGTATCGATCTGGCGTCTGAGCACCTCAAAGATCGAAAACTCAAACGTCTTGGCGCCCGCGCAGGCACAGCACAGCGTCAGCGCACAGCATACCATCACGCAAATTGCCTTTTTCATGATTACTCTCCCTCCGTCACGGTCAGCTGCGGCTCCTGCGGCAAATGCAGCTGCGTCGTTTCCCCTGTCAGGTATCCGTCCGTGCTCAGATAATGCAGCAGCGCCTGCATGCTTTCCGGCGCTTCCTCGCTGAGAATCCCCAGCAGCTTCTTCGCCAGCGCCAGCGCCACATCCTCCGCGCTGTCCTCCGCCAAAGCGCACGGGATTATCGCTCCCTGCGCAGCAGTTACGGCAGCCGTCCCTGCCAGCAGCGTTTTTCCGCCGCGGTCATAGGCATATTCCACCAGCATCTGCTGCCACGAAAGCGTCAGCGCATGCTTCACCGTCTTGCCCTCGCGCCTGCGGTTCAGCTGTGCCTTCAGTCTTCCCGTGCCGCCCTCGCCTTCATGCCGCCCCTCCAGGGTGACCACATCTGAATCCGCGCCGTTGATCACCCGCACGTCTGCGGTCATTTTGTACGTTTGCGCGCCGTTTTTTTCCGTTATCCGGACACGCAGGGACAGCCGGATATTGCGCGTTCCCGCCGCATTGGGGCAGCGAAACGCCGCGTACACCCCGCTTCCCGGCGCATATCCCCATTCCAGCCGCACTTCCCTTACATCCTGCGCCTCCGGCGCCGCCTGCGCGGCATAGAAATATCCGCCGATCTCCGTGCCGTTTTTGTCAAAATACCGTTTCAGCGTGCCCTTGCCCTGGATGCGCAGCGGGCGCAGCACCTCAAGCTGGGGCGCAGCGTCTGTCAGCACCTCCATCACCTGCGGCCATACGCCTTCCCACGCTTCGCCATCCAGCGCGTATACCAGCTGGCGGCGGGAGGTGCCCACGTTTTCCAGCGTGATCTCTTTTTCTTCTGTCTTTTCCCAGTCCGACAGCACAGCGCCCAGCTTCGCGTTGATCTCTGCCATAGACGCACCGCTCCATTGCGCCTCTCCCGCCAGCGGCGCAGCCGTATCGCCCGAGCGGAGAAAGCCGCCCGCGGCGGTCACTTCCGCGCTCAGCAGCTCCTCGCCGCCGCGCCGCAGCATCAGCCCCGCGCCGTCTGCATCGGGCAGCACCGTCAGCGTCAGCCCCTCAAGCAATACGCCCAGCGCCTCCAGCGCAGAGGACGGCATCACATCGCTTTTCTCAGCGGAAAAGGCGATGTCCACCCCCTCGCCCAGCGCCGCCGTGCCAAGCAGGCAAAGCAAAAGCAGGCCTGATAGAATTCTTTTCATACGCGCACTCCCAGATTTCTTTCCATCATCAGCCAATCAAAGCCATAGGCCGTCGTTTTGCCCACGCCTGTAAAGCCCAGATGCGCATACAGCCCCAGCGCCGCAGCATTCCCGGGGCTCACCAGCAGCCGCGCGCAGTCAAAGCCCTGTCTCTTATACACATCTGACGCTGCCGACGAAGGCTTAGGTG
>CAMGDO010000169.1 GCA_946042585.1 uncultured Clostridia bacterium | reverse complement strand
CTGGTGGCTGGCGGACAGCTGGTGATGGCTGTGTGCGGCGAGGATGAAAACGGCCCTACGCTGATCCCGGTGGATAGCGAGCACAGCGCCATCTATCAATGCCTGAAGGGCGCGCAGGGCAATCCTTATGAAAAAATCCTGCTGACGGCGTCTGGCGGCGCGTTCCGCGATTATTCCCTTTCGCAGCTGGAAAACGCCACGCTGCAGCAGGCGCTGACGCATCCGAACTGGAGCATGGGCGCCAAAATCACCGTGGACAGCGCGAGCATGTTCAACAAGGCGCTGGAGGTGATCGAGGCGCGCTGGCTGTTTGACGCGCGCCCTGAGCAGATTCATGTGCTGATTCATCCGCAGAGCATCGTGCATTCCATGGTGCAGTTCTGCGACGGAGCGGTGCTGGCGCAGCTGGGCGCGCCGGATATGCGCGTGCCCATTGCGTATGCGATGGCATATCCGCATAGAATAGAGACTGCGGCGCCGGTTGTGGATTTTGGCGTGCTGGCGAAATGCACCTTCAGCGAGGTGGATGCCGTGCGCTTTCCTGCCATAGGCATGGCGTATGACGCTCTGTGTGCGGGCGGCGCGGCAGCCTGTGTGCTCAATGCGGCCAACGAGCAGGCCAATGCGCGTTTCCGTGCGGGCGGTCTGCGCTTCATGCAGATTGGCAGCGTTGTGCGTGAAACGCTGGAACAGCTGGGGCATTTGCCGGCTGACAGCCTGGAGGCGGTATATGACGCCGATGCGCGCGCGCGTGCCGCCGCCGATGAAATCATGAACAAAATGAACTGACGGAGGAAATATGTCAACCATTCTGTATGTTTTTCTGGCGCTTTTGCTGCTTGGCATCATGATTACCGTGCATGAGCTGGGGCATTTCTTTGCGGCGCGGGCGTGCGGCATTGCCGTGCGCGCCTTCGGCATTGGCTTTGGGCCGCGGGTGGCGCACTGGGTCAGCAAAAAAAGCGGCACGGAGTATTCCATCCGCCTGATTCCGGCCGGAGGCTTCTGCGGCTTTTTCGGCGAGGACGACGCGGCGGAAAAGGACAAGGACGATCCGCGCTCCATGCTGCTGCAGCCCGCCTGGAAACGGCTGATTACCATTGCCGCCGGCCCGATTATGAACCTGGTGCTGGCCTTTGTGGTGGCGCTGGCGTTCTTTGCCGGATACGGCGTGCCCTTTGCCGGAGACAACATCACCACGGCGATTATGAGCGTGGAGGAAGGCTCTCCTGCGCAGGAAGCGGGGCTTCAGGCAGGCGATATCGTGACGGCAGTCAACGGCGAGACGGTCAATGGCGATCTGGGCGAGAAGATCTCCGCGTATCAGGCGGGCGATGACGCGCTGGTTTTGACGGTGCTCCGCGGCGAAGAAGAAAAAACACTGCTGATGACGCCGCATTTTGTAGAGAGCGAAAACCGCTATATGATCGGCATCACCATGGTGCAGACGAGCGACACGGTGTGGCGGCGGGTGAGCCTGGGCGATACGATTTCGCACACCTGGTATATCTGCACATCAGCGGGAACGGCGATTCTGGATGCGCTCAAAAATCTGGTGACCACAGGCGAAGGGCTGAACGAAATGGCCGGGCCGGTGGGCGCGATCAATCTGATTGCCGATCAGACGCGTCAGTATAAGCTGATGGGCTACCTGAACATGCTGATTATGATTTCGATCAATCTGGGGCTGATCAACCTGTTGCCCATTCCCGGGCTGGACGGCAGCCGCATTGTGTTTGTGCTGATTGAAATGATTTTCCGCAAGCCCGTCAACCGGAAGGCGGAGGCGTATATCCATCTGGCGGGCTATATTCTGCTGCTGGGCGTGATGGTGCTGTTCACCTTCCATGATGTAATAAACATTTTCCGATAAGAGGTACACAGATGCAGACACGTTCGATGATGATTGGCAATGTGCCGCTGGGCGGCGGCGCGCGGGTTTCCGTGCAGTCCATGACCAATACGGATACGCGCGATGTTGCCCAAACGCTTGAGCAGATCCGCGCGCTGGCATCGGCCGGCTGCGATATTGTGCGCGTGTCAGTGTATGACAGCGCGTGCGTGGAGGCTGTGCGCAGGCTCGTGGATCAAAGCCCCGTGCCGCTGGTGGCCGATATTCATTTTGACCACAGGCTGGCCATCGGCGCCATGGAAAACGGCATCAGCAAGCTGCGCATCAATCCCGGAAATATCGGCTCTGAGGAGAATGTGCGGCGGGTGGCAGACTGTGCAAAGGCACATCATGTGCCCATCCGGATTGGCGTGAATACGGGCTCGCTGGAAAAGGATATCGTTGCGCGTGACGGCGGCGCCACTGCCCGCGGGATGGTGGACAGCGCGCTGCGCCATGCGCAGATGCTGGAAAAAGCGCATTTTGATGATATTGTGCTGTCTTTGAAAAGCAGCGATGTGCGATTGACCGTGGAGGCCTATCGTCTGGCTGCGCAGGCGTGCGATTATCCCCTGCATGTGGGCGTGACGGAAGCGGGACTGCCCGGTCAGGGGCACATCAAATCCGCCATCGGGATTGGCGCGCTGCTGCTGGACGGCATTGGCGACACCATTCGCGTGTCACTGACGGGCTCTCCCATTCCGGAGGCGCAGGCAGCGCTGGATATTCTGCGCGCCGTGGGGCTGCGGGGGGGAGCGCGGTTTGTTTCCTGCCCCACCTGCGGGCGTACCCGCGTGGATGTAGCGGGCATTGCGCAGGCGGTGGAGACGGCGTTTCGCGATTGCGACAGGGATGTGACCATTGCGGTGATGGGCTGCGTGGTGAACGGCCCCGGGGAAGCGCGGGATGCCGATATCGCGCTGTGCGGCGGCGACGGCTGCGGCGCGCTGTATGTGAAGGGGCGCTTTGTACGCAAGCTGACGGGCGATGTGACGCAGGAGTTTATCCGTGCCGCCCGGGAGATCATCCATGAGCTATGAGGAGCTGCTGGTCAGAATTGAAAATGCTGCGCCGGAATTAATGGGCGGACTGAAGATTGACCGCGTGATTTACAAGCGCGGTTCGCAGCATGCCTATTTTTATCTGCTGTCAGACAAAGTGGCAGGAGACAGGGAATATACGGCCATAAGGAAGGTGCTGCGTGCGGCTTTTCCCGGCGTGCGGCTGTCGCTGCGGATTGCCAGCCCGGGGCTGGAGACGGAGTTTTTGCGCGAGCCGCAAAAGTATGCGCATGTGATCAACGACATCCTCATGCGCGAGCATCCCGCGGTGTCGGCGTGGGAATACGATATGCGCTATGTGGCGCAGGACGGCCATGTGGTGCTGGAATTGCCTGATGATTTTGCGCTGAATTATTTCAAAGAGCGTGCGCTGCTGGACAAGATCAGCCAGGCAATCTATGATATTTTTACCGTGCGGACGGAGGTCACAGGCCGCGTGGCAGGCGTGCGCGAGGAAACAAGCGCGCGTATGGAGCGGGAGCGCCGCGCCGAAGAAGCCCTGCAGGAGCAGCGCCGCGAGATGGCGCGCAAGCATGAGGAAATGCTCAAAAAGCGCCGCGAGGCTGCCGAAGAAAAGAAGAGAAGGCTGATTCGCGGCCGCCCCATCACCGAGCCTAGCATACCAATCCGGGACCTGACGGGGGATTCGGGCGAGGTGGTCATATCGGGAAAGCGCCTGGATTATGAGGAAAAGGAAATCAGCAATGGCGAAATGCTGCTGGTTTCCTTCAATGTGACGGACTATACGGGCACCATCACCTGCAAGATG
>CAMGDO010000168.1 GCA_946042585.1 uncultured Clostridia bacterium | reverse complement strand
TCGTGGGCTCGGAGATGTGTATAAGAGACAGCTCCAGCTGCGGAAACATCGCCAGATCCACCAGCGCGCCCTCCACCTTCGGATACATGCCCACGGGCGTGGTGTTCACAATCACCTGCGCGTCGGCATGACGGCCGATATTTTCATAATTGTCCTCGCCTTCCAGCGAAATAATCACAGGCGTTCCGCCCTGCGAGCGGATCACATAGCGCGCTGTGCGGCTGGTTCCGCCGTCGCCCAGCACCAGCACCTTGCGCCCCGCAAAGCTGACCCCTGCGCGGCGGGCAAGCGCCGCAAAGCCGTATGCGTCGGTATTGTCTCCATACAGCCCGTCCGGACGGCGCACCAGCGTATTGACCGCGCCGATCTCCCGCGCGGTGGCGGACAGCTCCGTGCAGTAGGGAATCACCGTCTGCTTGTAGGGAATGGTCACGTTCGCGCCGGTAAATTCGCCGCTCCTCAGCCATTCATCCAGCGCATCCGGCGCAGTATCCCACAGCGTATATCCCCTGCCGCCCAGCAATTCATGCAGACGGGGAGAGCACGAATGCCCCAGCGGATGTCCGATCAATCCTGTCTTTTCGCGTTCCACCGTCACACCTCGCGATAGCTGCCCAGATAGGTAAAGCTGATGCCGTCGCTCTCCAGCGCATGCAGCAGCTGCATGGCCTCGTCGCTTTGCGCGTTGACCGCCAGATCGAAATAGAACATGAATTCAAAGTCGCTGCCCACGATGGGACGGCTTTCCAGCTTGGTCAGATTCAGCCCCAGCGCGGCAAAGCGCGACATGAGTCGGTACAGCGAGCCCGGCTGATGCGGCAGCGCCATCATCAGGCTCATGCGGTCGGCGCCGGGATAGATCTCCATCTCCCGGGCAATGCAGATAAAGCGCGTGAAATTGCTTTCGCTGTCCGTCACGCGTACATCCAGCGGCTGCAGGCCATACAGCGGCGCGCAGTTCGCAGAAGCAATGGCAGCCATATCGTTTCTGTCGCTCTCGGACACGGTTTTGGCGGCCACGGCAGTGTTCACGCAATTGGTCACCGTGATATTCTCGTGCTTTTTCAAAAACTCCGAGCACTGGCCGATCGCCTGCTCGTGGCTGACAATCTCGCGGATGTCGCTGAGCCGAACGCCGGGCTTCACCAGCAGACGGTGATCCACCTTGATGCGCGTGGACTGCACAATATGAAAGTGATACTTGCGCATCAGGTCATACACTTCACTCACCGAGCCGTAGGAGCTGTTCTCAATGGGCAGGATGCCATAGCGGCACAATCCGCTGTCAATGGCCTGAAAAACGCCCTCAAAACGCTTGAAATAGAAGATGCTGGGCAGGGCAAACAGGCGGTCGCACGCCTGCTGACTGTAGGCGCCCTCCATGCCCTGGCACGCCACCACCGCCTGCTGCGGGAAGATGGCGGGCGTTTCTGCCAGCGCCTTTTTCACGCTGTCGGTCAGCGCGGTATTCTGATACATGTGGCGGCGCTGATAGCTGCGGCTCAGGTCAAACACCGTGTTGTACAGCGTTTTCATGGGAAGCTTCATCTCATCCGGGCATTTCTCCACCAGACGGTTCACCACGGCGCGCTCGCGCTCAGGCACATACACAGGCAGCTTGTGCTCTTTTTTGTATTGAGCAATCTCAAGCGCCACCTCCATGCGCTGCAGGAAGGCGTCCGACAGCGTATCATCCAGCTGATTGATTTGTTCGCGCAGTTCACTCAATTCCATATGCTTTCCCCTCCAGGTACATATCCAGCAGTGCAATGGCTGCAGCAGCCTCCACGCAGGGAGCGGCGCGCAGCGCTGCGCAGGGATCATGACGCCCCCGTACGCTCAGCACGGCGTTTTCCATATTCTTCAGGCTCACGGTGTCCTGCTCGCGGGCAATGGACGGCGTAGGCTTGATATAGCAGCGCAGCAGCAGCGGCATGCCGGTGGTCAGCCCGCCCAGAATGCCGCCGTGGCGGTTGGTCGCGGTCGTCACGCGCCCCTCCTGCATGCGATAGGCGTCGTTATGCGCGCTGCCGCGCATATAGGCCGCCTCATGCCCCGCGCCAAAATCGATCGCCTTGACGGCGGGCACGGCGTACAGCGCCTGAGACAGGCGGTTTTCCACCCCGTCAAAGGGCGGCTCGCCAAGCCCCACCGGAAGCCCCACGGCGCACAGCTCAATCACGCCGCCCACGCTGTCCATCTCTTCCCTGGCCCGGGCGATGGCGGAAAGCATCCGCTCCCCGGCCTGCAGATCCAGCACCGGCGGACGGCGCTCAAACAGCGTATCAAACACGGACGGATCGCACATCAGCGGATCAAAGGGCGTATCGCTCTCGTTTTCCACCGAGAGCAGATGCGCGCCCAGATGTACGCCGCGATTTTCCAGCAGCTGCAGGCACACCGCGCCTGCAAAGCACAGCGCCGCCGTCAGCCGCGCCGAAAAATGCCCGCCGCCGCGCACGTCGTTAAAGCCGCCGTATTTCACATGCGCCGGATAATCCGCATGCATGGGCCGGGGGGTGTCGCGCAGGGCGTCGTAATCGGCGCTGTGGGTATTTTCATTGTCAATCACCGCGCACAGCGGCGCGCCGCAGGTCACATCCTCCACAAGGCCGCTCAGAATGCGCGGAATATCCTTTTCCTTACGGGGAGTCGCCAGACTGCCGCCCGGCGCACGCCGGCGCATAAAGGCCAGCACCCGCTCCATATCGATGCGCTCGCCCGCCGGCAGGCCGCTGATAACCGTGCCCACAGCCGCGCCGTGCGACTGTCCGAAAACCGACACGCGTATCATTTTTCCAAACTCACACGACATCCCATTTTCCTCCCAGACGCCTGTAATCCTCAAAGAAGGCAGGATAGGACTTGTCTGCGGCCTCCGCGCCCAGAATCGTCACGGGCTGCTGCGCCACCGTGGCCGCAATGGCCGCCGCCATCACCATGCGATGGTCGTGCATGCCGTCCACCGTACCGCCGCGCAGACGCTTTCCGCGCACCGTCAGCTCGTTTTCGCCGCACACAGCGTCGCCGCCCAGATCGCGAATCAGCCTTTCGCTGGCCGAAAGGCGGTCGCTTTCCTTGATGCGCAACCGCTCGGCATGCGTAAAGCGCGTTTCTCCCTTCTTTGCGCACGCCAGCACGCTCAGCACAGGCAGAAGATCGGGAATATCGCGCATGTCCACTTCGTCGGGCAGCTCCCGGCACAGCGCCGCGATTGCCCTGTCGCCCTGCGCGCTGTCATCGCGCACGCCGTCTATCTCAATTTTCGAGCCCAGCGCGTTGGCCACATACCAGAACGCCGCGCCCGACCAGTCGCCCTCGGGCCAGATATTGCCCGCAGGCAGGCCATAGCGCTGCCCGCCCGGCACATCATAGCCGTCTTCTGTTTCATGTACGGCAATGCCAAAGCGCCCCAGCGTATTGACCGTCATGTCCACATAGCCGCGGCTTTGCAAAGGGGTTGTCAGCACAATGCGGCTGTCGCCCGGCAGCAGCGGCAGCGCGAACAAAAGCCCCGATACAAACTGCGAGGATATGTCGCCGGGCAGCGCGTATTCGCCGCTGTGCATGCCGCCGCCCACCGAAAAGGGAAGTGCATCGCCTTTGACTTCGCACCCCTGCGCGCGCAGCACCTTAAGCAGCGGGCGGATGGGCCGCGCCGCCAGCTGCGCGCTTCCCGTCAGCGTGCCGCCGCCCAGCGCCGCCGCAACGGGCGTGAGAA
>CAMGDO010000167.1 GCA_946042585.1 uncultured Clostridia bacterium | reverse complement strand
GATCGGGCGGAATGACGGGAATTACATCCAGAATCATCCACTCGGGCTTGTTGCCGCTCTGGCGGAAGGCTTCCACCACTTCCAGCCGCTTGATGGCGTGCGTGCGCTTCTGGCCTTCGACCTCGCGATCTTTTTCCTTTTCGATCAGGGTCGCGATCTCCGCCTTCAGCTGCGCGCTCAGCGCATCCAGATCCAGAGACTGCAGCATTTCCTTGACTGCCTCCGCGCCGATGCCCGCACGGAAAGAGCCGCGCTCCTCCTCACTCATCGCCATGATCTGGCGATAGCGGGCTTCCGTAATGGTGGCGTTTTTCTCATGCTTGAGCACGGCTTCATTGCCGGGATCGAGCACGATATAGGCGGCAAAGTAAAGCACCTTTTCCAGCGCGCGGGGCGACACATCCAGAATCATGCCCATGCGGCTGGGAATGCCCTTGAAATACCAGATGTGGCTGACAGGCGCAGCCAGCGCAATATGACCCATGCGCTCGCGGCGAACCTTGGCGCGGGTGATCTGCACGCCGCACTTGTCGCACACCTTGTCCTTGTCCTTGTATTTGATACGCTTGTATTTACCGCAGTTGCATTCCCAGTCCTTGGTGGGTCCAAAAATGCGCTCGCAGAAAAGGCCGTCGCGCTCGGGCTTGAGCGTGCGGTAGTTGATGGTTTCAGGCTTGGTTACCTCGCCGTAAGACCATTCGAGAATCTGCTCAGGCGACGCCATACCAATCTGGATGGAGTCAACATTGGTCAGTTCAAACATCCCGTTTACACACTCCTTCGCAGTTTACTCAATATCGTCATCGTCAATGTCGGACAGCGGATCTCCGAAATCACCGAACGAATCGTCATCCTCGCCCAGCAGATCCAGCGTGCCAAGCTCGTCGTCGATATCGGTAATATCGTCCAGATCCTCATACTCGCCGCCATCCTCACCGTCGCCGGCGGACAGGGTACCATCCTGCTCGTCGTCGCGCACGGGACGCAGCGTGTTGTCGCCCACATCCTCGTCATCCTCATCATCGCGGATTTCAATGACTTCCTTGTTCTCATTGAGCACCTTGATATCCAGGCACAGAGACTGCAGTTCCTTAAGAAGCACCTTGAAGCTCTCGGGCACGCCGGGCGTGGGGATATTCTGGCCCTTGATAATCGCCTCGTAGGTCTTGACGCGGCCCACGATATCGTCCGACTTCACCGTCAGAATCTCCTGCAGGGTGTTGGCAGCGCCATAGGCTTCCAGCGCCCACACTTCCATTTCGCCGAAGCGCTGGCCGCCGAACTGCGCCTTGCCGCCCAGCGGCTGCTGGGTCACCATGCTGTAGGGGCCGGTGGAGCGGGCATGCATCTTGTCGTCTACCAGATGATGCAGCTTGAGGAAGTACATATAGCCGACGGTGACGGGGTTCTCAAAGGGTTCGCCCGTACGTCCGTCATACAGAATGGTCTTGCCGTCGCGGCGCAGTCCAGCCTTTTCAAGGCACTCCTCAATGTCTTCCTCGGTCGCGCCGTCAAAGACGGGAGTGGCCACCTTCCAGCCAAGGGTCTTGGCCGCCATGCCCAGATGCACTTCCAGCACCTGACCGATATTCATACGGGAAGGCACGCCCAGAGGATTCAGCACGATTTCAAGCGGCGTGCCATCGGGCAGGAAGGGCATGTCCTCCTCGCGCAGAATGCGGGAAACGACACCCTTGTTGCCGTGGCGGCCTGCCATCTTGTCGCCCACGGAAATCTTGCGCTTCTGCGCGATATAGACGCGCACCATCTTGTTGACGCCGGGGCTGAGCTCGTCCTTGTTCTCGCGCGTGAATATTTTCACATCCACCACGATGCCGCCCTCGCCGTGCGGCACCTTCAGCGAGGTGTCGCGCACTTCGCGCGCCTTTTCGCCAAAGATGGCGCGGAGCAGGCGCTCCTCGGGAGTGAGCTCCGTTTCGCCCTTGGGCGTCACCTTGCCCACCAGAATGTCGCCGCTGCGCACCTCCGCACCGATGCGGATAATGCCGTCCTCGTCCAGATCCTTGATCGCGTCATCGCCCACATTGGGAATATCGCGGGTGATCTCTTCCGGTCCCAGCTTGGTTTCGCGCGCTTCGGATTCATACTCCTCGATATGGATGGAGGTGTACTTGTCTTCCTTCACCAGCTTCTGGCTGAGCAGCACGGCGTCCTCGTAGTTATAGCCTTCCCAGGTCATGAAGCCGATAAGCACATTGCGGCCCAGACCGATCTCACCATTCTCGGTGGAGGGGCCGTCCGCCAGCAGGTCGCCCACTTCCACGCGGTCACCTTGATTGACGCGCGGACGCTGGTTGATGCAGGTGCCCTGGTTGGAGCGGGCAAACTTGATCAGCTTGTACTGATGCAGTTCGCCCTCGTCATCGCGAATGACCACCTCGTCCGCCGCCACTCTGTGGACGATACCGGCATGCTTGGACAGCGTTACCACGCCCGAGTCATGCGCGGCCTTGTATTCCATGCCCGTGCCGACAATGGGCGCTTCGGGCACCAGCAGAGGCACAGCCTGACGCTGCATGTTGGAGCCCATCAGCGCGCGGTTTGCGTCGTCGTTTTCCAGGAAGGGAATCATGGCCGTCGCCACGGATACAACCTGCTTGGGCGACACATCGATGAAATCCACCTGATTGGCGGGAACCTCGATGGTCTCGTCGCGCCAGCGCACGATCACGCGGTCATTCTGGAAGGTGCCGTCGGGATTGAGCGGCTCCTTGGCCTGACCGACGTTGTAATTATCCTCTTCATCCGCCGTCATGTAGACGATTTCGTCCGTCACGCGACCGGTCTCCTTATCCACCTTGCGGTAGGGCGCTTCGATGAAGCCGTATTCATTGATGCGGGCATAGGTTGCCAGAGAGCCGATAAGACCGATGTTGGGACCTTCAGGCGTCTCAATGGGGCAGATACGCGCATAGTGCGAATAGTGCACGTCGCGCACTTCCATGCCGGCGCGGTCGCGGTTCAGACCGCCGGGGCCCAGAGCGGACAGACGGCGCTTGTGCGTCAGCTCCGCAAGAGGGTTGGGCTGATCCATGAACTGGCTCAGCTGAGAGGAGCCGAAAAACTCCTTGATGGCCGCGCTCACCGGGCGGATATTGATCAGATCATTGGGCTTGATATCGCTGGCATCCTGAATGGCCATGCGCTCGCGCACCACGCGCTCCAGACGGGTCAGACCGATGCGGAACTGGTTCTGAAGCAGTTCGCCCACGCTGCGCAGGCGGCGGTTGCCCAGATGGTCAATATCATCCGTAACGCCCACGCCATAGGGCATGCCCAGCAGATAGCTGACAGACGCGGTAATATCATCCACGATGATATGCTTGGGCATGATCTCGGAGATGTTCTCGCGCACGGCGCGCTTGATATCCTCCGGATCCTCCAGTCCCTCGATCTTAGCCATCAATGTGGGCAGATGCACCATTTCCACAATGCCTGCCTCGGCAGGATCAAAGGGCAGATACTGGGCGGCATCCACGAAGTTGTTGCCCAGCACGCGCACCACATGCTCATCGCACAGAAGATGCACCACGTTCACGCCCGCGTTTTGGATGGTCATCGCCATCTCGCGGCCGATCTCCTGTCCCTTCTCCACCAGCACCTCGCCCGTGCGCGGATCGACAATGTCCTCCGCGGCGATGTGGCCGCCGATACGCGCCGCCACGCCAAGCTTTTTGTTGAACTTGTAGCGGCCCACGCGCATCAGGTCATAG
>CAMGDO010000166.1 GCA_946042585.1 uncultured Clostridia bacterium | reverse complement strand
TTCCTCTACGTCTCGTGGGCTCGGAGATGTGTATAAGAGACAGCTGCGGTGCTTTTACCACATATTTGTTCATTCCGCACACCTCTGCGCTCATTTTCCTGTTCCATTATATCAGCCTTCCCGTTTCTGTCAAGCTTCCGTGTCAGCGAAAAAGCAGTCCTGCCGTGATGCATCCGGCTACCCATCCTGCCAGCGACGCCGGAATAATGTATCTGCTTTTCTTCACGCCCGCAGCGGCAAGGTACAGCGAGCATGTATACAGTACCGTTTCGCCCGATCCCATCATCGCGCATGCGACCAGCCCTGTTCTGCTGTCCGGACCATATTGTGACATGATCTGCGAAAGTGTCGCCAGAGAGGCGGAGCCGGATAACGGACGCATCAGAAACAGCGGCATCACGCCTTCAGGCAGACCGAATAATCTCATTGCCGGCGATAGCACCCGGCATAGCTGATCAAGAAGCCCGCTGCTGCTGAGCACGGACAATGCCATGAGTGTCGATGCAAGGCACGGTAGCACCGTCGCCGCCGTCTTCATGCCTTCCATCGCGCCATCAGACAGCGCCGAAAACACATTCACCCGCCGCAGATACCCCGCTGTCACCGTGATCACCAGCAGCCACGCAATCATCCGCCCGCCCGCCTTTCGCACAAGAAGCACACCGCCATGCCCACCACAGTCGCCACGCTGCTTGCTGCCAGGGTCGGCCAGATGATGGCCCCGGGGTTCGCGCTTCCCGCCGCATAACGCAGCGAAATCACCGTCGTCGGAAACAGCTGAACGGAAGTTGCATTGATCACCAGCAGCATACACAGCCCAAACGGCGCGCTTTCCGCCCGTCCGGGATTCATCAGCGCCGCCGCCTTCAGCCCCATGGGCGTGGCCGCGTTTCCCATGCCCAGCATATTGGCCGACAGATTCAGCGCAGCTGCGCCCAGCGCATCATCCGAAATCTCCTGCCCGAAAACCCTCCGAAGCGGCCGCCGCAGAAGGCATACCAATGAGCGTACTGCGCCCGCTTCCTCCAGCACGCGCGTGATGCCGCCAAACAGCATGAAACCGCCCATGAGCTTTATCATTGTCTCTGCCGCCGTCTGTCCGGCCTGCATGATGGCGCCGGATATCTCCCCCGCATCGCCCGATAAAAGCGCATAGAGAAAGCCCAGAAGAATCATCAGAAACAGCGCTGTGTTCATCCCCGCTCCTCCCCAGCCAAACTTTGAACGAACTGTAAAATAATCCAGAAAAAGCCTTGTATTCATTGACATTTGTCCGATTCTGACAGTACAATAAAACCGTCCTACCAATTCACCGCACGTTTTTTGCAAAGGAGGTAAACCTATGAAATCAACCGGAATCGTTCGCAAGCTCGACGAGCTGGGCCGCATCGTACTGCCCATAGAGCTGCGCCGCACCATGGATCTGTCCATTCATGACACTGTCGAAATCTTCTCTGAGGATGACAGAATCATCCTGAAAAAGTATCACCCTGCCTGTATTTTCTGCAATGACGCGCGTGATGTCACCGCATTCAATGGCAAGCTGGTCTGCGCCAAATGCCTGCAGGAGCTCAGGAACAAATGAGCTTCGCTCTTCACTTTATGCCGTTTCTGTTTTGATATATGCCAAAACCCGTCCTTGCAAGGGTATTATTGCAGACAAGAAAATCCTCCGCGTGGCTGTACCATGCGGAGGATTCTCTTTTTTGGCGTCTGCCCGGCAGCTTCCTTTATACGGTTTGCGTGCTTTCAGGCAGCTTCATTTCTTCCATGCGCTCAAAACGCACCTCGCCCTGACGGGCGATGGCATGCACATGATCGCCGAGCTTGAGCCGTCCAGCAATGATCTCTTCACTCAGCGCATCCTCTACCCGGCGCTGAATGGCGCGCCTGAGCGGCCGCGCGCCAAACTTTTCGTCAAAGCCCGCATCGGCCAGCAGCTGTGCCGCTGTCTCGTCCCAGCTCAATTCGATTCCCAGCTCATGCAGCCTGTTCTTCATCTGGTTAAGCATCAGCGAGGCAATCTGCAGTATCTCCTCCCGCGTCAGCGCATGGAAGACCACTGTTTCATCAACACGGTTCAAAAACTCCGGCCTGAAAACGCGCTTCATTTCCTCCATCACGCGCATTTTCATGCTTTCATAATCCGCCGGGCTGCTCCCGCCGCCAAATCCTACCACACGCCCATCATTGATGGCGTGCGCTCCGGCATTGCTGGTCATCACAATGACGCAGTTGCGGAAGCTCACCACGCGCCCGTTGTTATCCGTGAGCCGCCCGTCATCGAGAATCTGCAGCAGCATATTGAATACGTCGGGATGCGCCTTTTCGATTTCATCAAACAGCACCACGCTGTACGGCTTGCGCCGGACAGCTTCCGTCAACTGACCGCCCTCTTCATAGCCCACATAGCCGGGAGGCGCTCCCACCATGCGCGATACCGTGTGCTTCTCCATGTATTCGCTCATGTCCAGACGAATCAGCGCATTTTCATCGCCAAACATCGCTTCGCCCAGCGCGCGGCACAGCTCGGTCTTTCCCACGCCCGTCGGCCCCAGGAAAATAAAGGAGCCGATGGGGCGCTTTGGATCCTTGAGCCCCGCCCGGGCGCGGCGGATGGCGCGGCTGACTGCCGAAATCGCCTCTTCCTGCCCGATCACGCGCTCATGCAGGATATCCTCCAGATGCAAAAGCCGCTCGCTTTCGCCCTCGGTCATCTTTTTCACCGGAATGCCTGTCCACGCAGATACCACCTGCGCGATGTCCTCTTCCGTCACCATATCGCCGCCTGAAAGCTTCGCGTTTTCCCAGGCTGCGCGCTTTTCCTCAATTTCGGTACGGATTTCATGCTCGCTGTCACGCAGACGCGCCGCGCGTTCATATTCCTGATGATCAATAGCCTCCTGTTTTTCCCGCACGATGCCGTCCAGCCGCAGCTGCTGCGCCTTGAGATCGGGCGGAGCGGTAAAGGCGTTGATGCGCACGCGGGAGGCTGCTTCGTCCATCAGATCCACCGCTTTGTCCGGCAGATAGCGGTCGGTAATATAGCGGTCAGACAGCGTAACAGCCGCCTGAAGCGCCTGATCCGTGATGCGCACGCGATGATGCGCTTCGTATTTGTCGCGCAGCCCTCGCAGTATTTCCACCGCCTCTTCTGCCGAAGGCTCCTCCACCATCACCGGCTGGAACCTGCGCGACAGCGCCGCGTCCTTTTCGATGTGTTTGCGGTACTCATCCAGCGTGGTAGCGCCGATGCACTGCAGATCGCCCCGTGCCAGCGCAGGCTTGAGAATATTGGCTGCGTCCATGGTGCCCTCGCCTTTTCCCGCTCCAATAATATTCTGCAGCTCGTCGATAAAGAGCACCACGTCGCCCGCCGCGGTAATCTCGCCAAGCAGATTCTTGAGCCGCTCCTCAAACTCGCCGCGGAACTTGGTGCCCGCCACCAGCGCGCCCACATCCAGGGAAATCAGGCGCTTTCCCACCAGCGTTTCGGGAATATTGCCCGCGATAATCCGCTGAGCCAGCCCTTCCGCGACCGCCGTTTTGCCCACACCCGGCTCTCCGATCAGCACGGGGTTGTTTTTGGTGCGGCGGGAGAGAATCTGCACTATGCGTTCGATTTCCTTCTCACGCCCCACCACAGGGTCCAGTTCACCCGCCGTCGCGCGTTTCGTCAGATCCGTTCCGTATGTGTCCCTGTCTCTTATACACATCTCCGAGCCCACGAGACGTAGAGGAA
>CAMGDO010000165.1 GCA_946042585.1 uncultured Clostridia bacterium | reverse complement strand
GCGATTGCCATCGTCGTTGTTCAGCAGGCTGAAAGCATGTTTCTCTCGCCTCATCTGATGAGCGGCGCCACGGGACTGCATCCTGCCTATGTGCTTTTGCTTTTATCCGCCGGCGGGCTGATTGGCGGCCTGTTGGGTATGCTGCTGTCGCTTCCGCTGTTTGTGTGCATTCGGGGAGCGGTGCGGGCGCTGCAGTGCGCCGCCAAAAGCTGAAGGCGCGCAAAAACCCGTTTCTTCGCAAATTTGCCCTATTGCCATTTTCTGTCGCCGGGGGTATAATAGAGAGGATAGAAAGGAGGTACCGCCTTGAGCAATCTGACTGACACCACCAAGCTTCATTCTCTTCGGGACGGACGCAGTACCGCTCGCGAGATTCTGCGCCATGTTTATCGCGCCCTGCAGTCCAAAGGCTATGACCCGATCACCCAGATTACGGGGTTTATTCTCACGGGCGATCCCACCTATGTCACCAGCTATGACAACGCGCGCAGTATGATCTGCCGGCTCGAGCGCGATGAAATTCTGGAAGAGCTTGTCGCTTTTTATACCTCGGAGAATTTCGACAAATGACCTTTGGCAAAATTGTCGCCCTGGATGTGGGGGATGTGCGCATCGGCATCGCCGTATGCGATGAAATGCGGCTGATCGCCTCGCCCCACAGTGTTTACCGCCGCGTAGGCTTTGGGCCGGATGTAAAACATATTTCAGCACTGTGCGGGCAGCTTGGCACGCGCGATGTGCTTTGCGGTCTTCCGCGCAATATGGACGGCACCGAGGGCTTTCAGGCCAGAAAAGTCCGCGCGCTGGCAGAGCAGCTTCAGGCGGCGGGGCTCAATGTATTTTTTCAGGATGAGCGCCTCACCACCGTCACCGCCGAGCGCGCGCTGGTTGAAGGCGGTATGCACAGGCAGGAGCGCCGCGGCACCGTGGATAAGGTGGCCGCCGCCGTCATCCTGCAGCAATATCTCGACACGCTCAGAAATCAAGGCTGATTTCTTGGCAATATAATAGGAGGATCAACCCGCATGGCTGACGAAAGAATGAACCCCATCCCCGAAGAAGAGGATAATATCGTAGAACTGACCGACGAAGACGGCGTTGTCAACAAGTTTGAATATCTCGCCACCATCCCGTATGAAAACAGCGAGTATGTGGTGCTGCTGGTGCTGGATGAAGACGGCAACGAACCGGCGGACGACGACGGCGAAGTCATCATTCTGGAAATCGAGCAGGATGAAAACGGCGAAGACATCTATGTTTCCGTCGAGGATGAAGCTGTTTCCAGCAAGGTTTTCGAGCTGTTCCTCAGCTCCATGGATGAAGAAGACGAAAACTGAGCCGCCCCCTGCGCGGCGAAAAAAGCCCGGTGGCTGCGTTCACCGGGCTTTTGTATCAACAAAAGGAGCTTTCCGCCATGAAGAAGACACTTTTTCTGCTCGCGCTTTCCAGCATCCTGCTGTTTTTCATCCTGCCCGCGCTGGCAGATGAAGCCGCCGACATCACCGGGCAGTGCGAAATCACCGTGTCCAACGCGCAAAAATCCCTCGCCAGCCTGACCGACGGGGATTACGACACCTTCTGGACCAGCAGCCACCGCGGCTATATCGAGATTGCCGCGCCCGAGGGCGAAGCCATCCACGGTCTGTATGTGAGCTGGTCCAAGTTCATCACCGACTGGTGTATTCAAGCGCCCGCTGCCGATGGCTCCTGGCAAACGGTCTATACCACGGAGGACCAGTTCTATAATCAGTATATTCCGCTCACGGACGGCTATCAGCGCGTGCGCCTGACCTGCCTGAGCCCGGATTATGATCACGCCGTCAACGTATCCGAGCTGCATGTGCTGGGCGCGGGCGATGTGCCCTCCTGGGTGCAGCAATGGAAGAATTTCACCGGCAAGGCGGATCTTGTGCTGCTGGTCACCGATCCCGGCGACGAGTATCTTTTCTTTGGCGGTCTGCTTCCCTATTATGTGGCGCAGGGCAAGGAAGTAATGCTGTGCGTCATCGTCAACACCTCCGCCGTGTACAAAAACCAGATGCTTGACGGGCTGTGGCACTGCGGCATGACCAATTACCCCTACATCGCCTATTTCAAGCCCCGCATGTATACCTCGCTGCGCGAGCAGTACAACGCCTGGAGCGAAATCCAGTTTGTCCGCCACGTCACGCGCATCGTGCGCATCTATGAGCCCGATGTGCTGGTCACCCATGCAGTGGACGGCGAAGGCATTGACGGCGGCCACAAGGCCTGCGCAGACGCCGCCATGCGCGCCGTCACCGCCGCCATGGACAGCAAATACGATATCGGCTACGGCGTGGAGCTTTTCGGCAACTGGCAGCTGAAAAAGCTGTATCTGCATCAGTACGGCAGCACCCGCACAACGCTGGATTATTCCGTTCCGCTGGACTTTTTCGGCGGAAAGACCGCGCTTGAGATCGCCCGGGAGGCCTACGCCATGCAGGATTATCAGAAAACACTGGCCAAAGAGCTGCCCGCGGACGGCATTTTTGACGGCGCATCCTTTGGTCTGCAGTTCAGCGACGTGGGCGCGGACGAGGCCTGCAACGATCTGTTTGAAAATATTCCCTGACAGATTCTGACAAACATTCGGAAAAGATTGCGGAATGATAACAATTCTGCAATCTTTTTTCTCTTTACTTTCCCCATTCAACTTGCTATAATGTGACGTGTAGAATGAACGTGCAATACTGATGTACTGAACGTTCATAAAATAACAGGAGGGTCATGGGAATGAAAATGCGCTCTGTTCTTGCCGCTCTTCTGGCCGTCGTCATGATGCTCAGCATCGTGGGCGCCACCGCCGAGGGCGAGAAAACCACCGTTACCATCTGGTCCACTTTCACCAACGCTCAGGATGCCTATCTGCGCAAGATGGCTGAGGAATTCAACAATTCTCAGTCCGAATACGTTGCTGTAGTGCAGACCCAGCCCTACGCTGACTTCACCAGCAATGTTTACACCGCTGTTGTGAATGGCGTTGGCCCCGACATCATTTTCAACTACGCTTCCGAGGCTGCCAAGTATGTCAACGCCGGCCTGGTTGCCAACCTGGATGAGTACATCTACGACGAAGAAATCGGCATCGCTGATTTCGATGAGATGCTGCCCGAGTACCTGCTGGAGGAAATCAACGCCTTTGAAGACGGCCACATCCACTGGCTGCCCGGCGCCACCACCGGCCCCATCCTCTTCTACAACAAGACCCTGCTGGCCGACCTGAACCTCGAAGTGCCCACTACCTGGGACGATCTGGTCAACGTGTCCAAGGCCATCAAGACAGCCAAGCCCGAAGTGATGCCCTTTGGCATCGACTCTCTGACCGACATTCTGCAGACCTGGATCATGGAATCCGGCCACGGCTACATCGATGTTGAGAACAAGTGCGTCACCTTCGGTGACTCCCTCGACATCATCAAGTGGTACGGCGAGCAGTGCGCTGCCGGCCTGTTCGGCATTACTGCTCCCTCCGGCGGCTACTTCTCCAACGACTTCAACACCGGCATGGTCGCCATGTACTATGGCTCCTGCGCTGGCGTGCCCTACATCGCGCCCGATGGCTTTGAGTATGGCGTTGCCCCCGCCCCCTCCACCGCTGGCGGCGAAGGCGCTTACTCTGTCTGGAACCGCGGCCCCATCGTCTTCCATTATGAAGGCCAGGAAGCCCGCGAAGTCGGCGCTTATCTGTTCGTGAAGAATATGCTGACCGTCCCCGAAAATGCCGAAG
>CAMGDO010000164.1 GCA_946042585.1 uncultured Clostridia bacterium | reverse complement strand
CTAAGCCTTCGTCGGCAGCGTCAGATGTGTATAAGAGACAGCCTTTGCGGGCAATATGGCGCGCGTGGCGCCCGTCCGCAGCCTGTTCAGCCAGCTGCTGGAAAAAAACACCCTGCTTACGGCGGTACTGTCCTGCCAGTGCATCAGCAACGTCCCTTCTGCCATCCTGCTGTCCCAGTTCACCACGCGCTATCCTGCGCTGCTCATTGGCGTCAATATCGGCGGCGCCGGCACGCTCATTGCTTCGCTGGCATCGCTCATTACCTTCCGCGAATACACATCCCACTGCCGCGGCGAGACAAAGCGCTATCTTCTGCGTTTTTCAGCCTTCAATTTCGGCTTCCTGCTGATTTTGACCCTGTTTTCTTTATTCGTGCTGAAAATCTGATTTTCGTGCTGCGCTGTCATAACTTGACAATCACACAAACTGTGCTATAATGATGATAACATTTCATTGAAAGGTGCGTTTCTTATGGGATATTTTGTCATTCGCAAGACCAATACCGGCGTTAAATTCGACCTGCATGCCGGCAATCACGAAGTAATCGCCACCAGCGAAGTGTACCAGTCCGACGCCTCCTGCAAAAAGGGCATTGCCAGCGTGCGCCGCAATGCGCCCGTTGCCAATCTGCAGGATATGACGGTTGAACCCGTTGTGACTGTCTCCTGCCCCAAGTTTGAGGTGTATACCGACAAGGCCGGCGAATTCCGTTTCCGCCTGAAGGCCACCAACGGTCAGATCATCGCCGTGTCCGAAGGCTATGTTGCCAAGAACAGCTGCCTGAACGGCATTGAGAGCGTGCGCAAGAACGCGCCCGAAGCCGACGTGAAGATCAAGGAAGACTAAGCCATCAATCAAAAAGCCGCCTGTTAGATAAGGCGGCTTTTTTGTTGCGCTTATACGGTTTTTATGGATTTTCGCCATATGTCAAATGCCATTCGCAGTAATTGCGCGGCTCTTCCGCCGATATGCTGACGATGTAGTTTGCCAGAGAGGCAGGCTGCAGCTTCCAGCGCTCCAGCAGCTCCTCATCCATGGCGAACAGATCCATACGTCCAGAAAAATACGCCGTGTTGATCTCAGCAAAGAAAGCGGCAAGCTGCTGTGGATGCTCGTCCTCCGATGCAGCGCGCAGCCCCTGACGGTAAGCATTGGTCTTGAAGAAATCTTCAGAATAGGCGGCAAACTGCAAAAGCTCCGGCTCCTGCCGCCCTTGCGCCCGCGCCCATGCAGACACATCCACGCTGCGGGTATGATAGAATAGTTCCTCTCCGGACAGCTGCAGCACACCATACTGGTTGGGGGTGACAGCCAGAGACGAAGTCGCAATATCCCACAGCCCCATACGATTTTGGCTGATATGCTGCATGTGAATATGTCCGCTCAGATTGCAGAGCACAGAAGCGCTATCATACATTTTGCAAAGTTGATCGAAATTATTGATTCGATAGCCCGTGGAATACCGCTCATTATGGCTGAGCAGGTTCTGATGGCTCACGGCAATGACATGGCAGCCATCCCGCTGCGCCTGCTCAAGCTGCTCCCTGATCCACGGCAGCGTTTCCCTGGGCACCTCGCCCCAGGAATACCGGCTGCTGGCATCCACCATGAGCAGACGCAGCTGCGGCGATACCTGCGCCACATAGCTGAGGCTTGCGCTGTCCTGCGCGATGGCCTCGTCATAGCCAAAGGCATGATAGATAGTGCGAAATTCTTCCACCGTCACGCTGTCCACCCGGATATACCCCTCACCTTCAAAGCGCACCGCGCTGCGGTTGTTCATATCATGATTGCCCGGAATCACCAATACGGGAATGCCCGCCTGCTCCACCAGCGCCAGCTTGCACGCCAGCGCTTCATGGCTGACGCGCTCGCCATTGTAGGTCAGATCTCCCGACAGCACCAGAACATCCGGCTTTTCATCTATCACCTGCTGCACAAACGCGTCTATCAGCTCCTCGCTGTATGCCATGACTTTTCCGTCGCTTTTCTCGATCAAATTGCGAAAAAACGCGCCGCCATCCGTCAGCTCAGACGCCAGATAATGCAGATCGGTCGCTACAATCATGCAAACGCCGCTGTCTTCTCCTTTCGCTCCCGCAGTCGCCAGCAGCATCAGACAAAGCGCCAGCAGCATGATTCTTTTCGCCATTTTCTATCTCCTTTTCCAAAACCGTCGTGAAGCTTCATCCGTTGTCAGTATGACTTAACATAGCACGTACGCAGCGTTTTGTCAATAAAGGAAAACGCCGCCGAACCGATTCCGGGCGGCGGCTGTTCATGTCTTTATTTCCTGCGCCGGTAATCCTCCTCGATGCGCTCTTTCCATGTGTCCGCAATCGGCTGACTTAAGCGCACAGAAGAAATGGTTTCGCTGAGCACCTCAAAATTGAGCGCGGTTCCCGCTGCGTCGCTGTGATAGGTGACCGCCCGCCCTTCATCAATGCCAAAGCGCCCGGCCGTCTCCACAGCGTCGATATTGGCTGCCAGAAAGAGAAATTCCCAGCCAAACCGACTTTTCTGCCGCTGAATCATCTGTCTGACCTGCTGTGCCGTATAGCGATGGCTGGCGTTTTCCATGCCGTCCGTCGTAATCACAAACAGCGTATGCTCCGGGCGGTCTTCCTCCCGCGCATATTTGTGCACATTGCCGATGTGGTGCATCGCATCACCCAATGCATCCATCAGCGCCGTACAGCCGCCCACGCAGTATTGCTGCCGGTTCATGGGTTCAATGCGATGGATATCCACACGGTCGCTGATCACCCGGCTGCCGCTGCTGAACAGCACGGTGGATACCAGCGCCTCGCCGCTGGCAGCTTTCTGTTTTTCGATCATGGCATTAAAGCCGCCGATGGTATCATCCTCCAGCCCGCTCATGGAGCCGCTGCAGTCGAGAATGAAGACCAGTTCCGTCAGATTCTTTTTCATCAAAAAGCACCTCCCTTTTCTGATGAACGCAGTATATCAGGAAAAGAGAGGCATTTGGTCGCCTGACAGGCGACAAATCACGCGCCGATCAGCCTTTGATCGAAGGCAAACAGCGCTTCGTTGATCTCAAACACATTGTATTGCCCGCGCTCAATGAAATACTCCACGATAATATCAAACTTGCTGGCATGCGTCAGCGAAAAGCCAGCCCGTTTCAGCAGCTTCTTTGTATCCTCCAGCGACAATTCCAGCGCAATGGCAAACGCCAGCACCGTGGGCTTTTCGGGGTGATAGTCGGGATTGTTTTTGATTTTGCTGAACAGCCGCCGGTCAATATTGGCCTTTTTGTAGCAGGCGGCATCGGTCATGTGCCTTTCATCAATGAGGCGGAGCAGCATTTGCGAGAAGCCCTCGTCCAGCTGCCTGAGCCGGTCATCAAGGCAGCCCCCGGCAAACGGCATTTCATAGCTGCACGAAGGAAGCGACGCTTCAGCCGCTTCCAGAATGCTTGCGTCCTCTCTCTGCCTGCATATCGCCCGATAGCGCTCTTCCTGATGCGCATCGGCATAGACGTCATCAATGTAGGCGGCAATATCATCAAACAGCCTGCTGCCGATTGCATAGGCTTCGCGCGAAAACACCACCAGATACACCGTCATATCATTCGCTTCCAGAAACTGCGCGATCGTATCGACAGCAATGCGCAGCGCCTCCGCCTTGGGGTAGCCGTATGCACCGGTGGAAATCAGCGGAAATGCAACCGTTTCACAGCCATATGCCTGTCTCTTATACACATCTGACGCTGCCGACGAAGGCTGA
>CAMGDO010000163.1 GCA_946042585.1 uncultured Clostridia bacterium | reverse complement strand
GGCTATATCAACCGTGTGTTCGGCGGGGCGGTGCTTGCGCGCTATGCCAACAATCAGCTGCCTCTTTCCGCCCGCCAGCAGGAAAACAGGCTGGCAAAGGCCGATGTAGCGGGCAAGGCGGCGGCGTGTATCCCGGATGGCTCCATTATTCTGCTGGACGGCAGCAGCACCTGCCACATGATGCTGCCGCATCTGAAACGCTTTCAGAAGCTGACGGTCATCAGCCATTCGCTGATGATTTGCAAAAGCGCGATGGAAATGAACCACAGCGTTTACTGTATCGGCGGCGCGACCGGTACGAAGGATTTCACAAATACCGGCTATTATGCGGAGCTGATGGTGGGTATGCTGCACGCGGATATGATGTTCTTTTCCTGCAGCGGGCTTTCGCTGGAGGGCGAGATGACGGGCGTAAGTGAAGCGGGTATCAGCTATCTGCATGCCGCCATGCGCCGGGCAAACAAGCGCTATCTGTTGTGCGACAGCGCCAAGGTGGGAAAAACCTATCCGCATCATCTGGGCATGATCGAGGATGTTGACGGCATTTTCTGCGATGTGGAGCTTCCGGAGACGCTGACAAGCCGCATGGGCGAGCGCCGATGAATGAAAAGAGGAAATGAACAATGAATACGCAGCAATATCTGATTGCCGTGGACGCGGGTGGTACCAAGACGGAAGCGGTGCTGTTTACGCCCGATGGTGCGCTTGTGCGCCATCTCATGCGGCCGGGTATCAATCCGCTGGTGTCGGGTCTTGACGATGCGGTCGGCAAATGCCTTGCGATTCTCAACGAGCTTTGCGCAGCAGCGCCTGCACCCGTTGCCGCGGCTTATGTCGGCATGCCGGGACTGCAATATTATGGCGGGCGCGTGGAGAAACAGCTGTCGGAGCAGGCGCTGGCGCGGCATTTGCGTGCCGAAGCGGACGGGTATATGCTGATTTCCGCCATGCTGGGGCATGCGGACGGCGCAGGCCTTGTGTGCGGCACGGGCTCCGGATTGTATGTGCGCAGCGGCGCATGCCAGTACGGCGTAGGCGGCTGGGGGTATATTATCGACGGCTGCGGCAGCGGCTTTGTGCTGGGCAGGCGCGCCATTCGGGCGGCGATCCGTCAGGCGGACGGGCGCGGCCCGCAGACGCTGCTGACGGAGCTTGTGAACGAGCAGATTGGCGGAGATGTCACCGGGTATCTGCCGCAGTTGTATGCCGGCGGCAGAGCGCTGTTTGCGTCCTTTGCGCGCACGGTATTTCAGGCATGCGCCCGGCAGGATGCTGTTGCTCAAAAAATCTTTGACGATTGTGCGGATGATCTGGCGGAATTGGTGCTGGCGGGGCATCGCCGCGCGCCGATTGAAAAGCTGGTCTTGAACGGCGGCATTTTCCAGCATTTTCCGGAGTATGTGGAGGCTGTGCGTCAGCGCGTTCCATCTGAAATCACCTTTATCCGTTCCGATGCGCCGCCCATTATCGGCGCCGCGGCGGAGGCAATGCACGATGCCGGCCTGCAATGCGGAACGCTCTTTCGCGCACGCTTTCTTGAGGAGCTAAGGGCGTGGCCTCAGGGGGAAAAGAGCTGAACCGCAGGCGGATTGCGGGCGGAATATGCAGTAGTATTTGCCGCGCAGATGTGCTATAATACTGTAGGCATGAAACAACGCAGCCCGGATGACAGGCGGCATGCGCCTGATCATGCAGAAAGAAGGGATAGCCGTGACGGAAGTCGTAAGCGCGGATAGCCGCGGCGTCTGTCTGCATGTGGATCTGAGCGCCATTGCGAATAACGCGCGCTGTCTCAAGCGCGCGATGGGCGAAGATGTGCGCATGATGGCGGTCGTCAAGGCGGATGCGTATGGTCACGGGCTTGTGCCTGTGTCGCGCACGGCGCTGGCAAACGGCGCGTCCTTTCTGGGCGTGGCGCTGCCGGAGGAAGGCATGCGCCTGCGGGCTACCGGCATTGACGCGCCTGTGCTGGTGCTGAGCGGCACGGGCGAAGAGGGCGCGATGATTTCGGCGCGAGAAGGATTGACACAAACGGTCTATGACGCTGCGGGCGTGGAGCGGCTGCAGCGCGCCTGCGAGCGCCTGGGCGCGCAGGCTGACGTGCATCTGAAGGTGGATACGGGCATGAACCGTATCGGCGCGCGAGACGAAGCAGAAGTGAAGCGCGTATTAGCGGCGCTCAAGTGCGCTCCGTGCGTGCATCTGACGGGCGCGTTCACGCATTTTGCCGATGCGGACTGCGACGACGAAGCCTTTTCGCGGCAGCAGTTTGCCCGCTTTATGGACATGGCGGCGCTTTTGCCGCCGGGGCTGCTATTGCATGCCGCAGCCAGCGACGCTGCGCTGCGCTTTTCGTGGGCGCGCCTCAATATGGTGCGCGCGGGCGTGGCGCTTTATGGCTGCCCATCGGTCAAAACGGCGCTGCCGCTTCGCCCCGCGCAGCGGCTGGAGGCGCGCGTGACCTGTGTGAAACAGATCCACAGAGGCGATACGGTGGGGTATGGGCGTTCGTTTTGCGCATCGCATGATATGCGTGTGGCAACGCTGCCGGTGGGCTATGGCGACGGCTATATGCGCGCCTGCTCCAATCGCGCGCAGGTGCTTTTGCACGGGCAGCGCTGCCCGGTGGTGGGGCGCGTGTGTATGGATCAGATGATGGTGGATGTGACGCAGATATCCGATGTGCGTGAAGGCGACACCGCGGTGCTGCTGGGCACGCAGGGGAATGAATGCATCCTGCCGCAGCAGCTGGCCCAATGGGCGGGCACCATCTGCTATGAGATCATGCTTTCATCCCGCGCGCGCGTGCCGGTGGTATATGACGAGGAATCTTTGAAGGGACAGTAATTTGCATGCAGAAGAACAAAAAGGCAACAAAGAAAAACGTGGGGCTCAAGCCGGTGTTCAAGCCCTATCTGAAGGGGCGTCCCGTCAGCAAAACATCGGCGCGGCGCGCGACGCGCGTGATCATGTATGTGCTGATGTTCACGGTGATTTATGTGCTGCTGGGCGGCATGATGGCGTTTGACAACACGTTTTTGCGCGTGTCAACCAATGCTGCGGTGGTGCTGCTGGCGATGTCGCTGATGTATAACGAGGGAGCGCGTCAGGGCGAAACGGATGTGGCCTTTGGTGAAATTGCCCAGCGCCGCCTGGATGAGGGCAGAGTGGTGCCTGACAGCGAAAAAGACACCTGCTTTCATCCGATGAAGGGCTTCTTTACCGCGCTGGTGGGCATTTCGCCCATTCTGCTGCTGTCGCTGGTGTTCGCGGCAATTGCGCAGAAGCAGTATTATACCCTCGGCGCGCTGCCGGACTGGGTCAGCTCCTACAGCGGGCAGGCCGAGATTCATCAGTCGCTGGCGTATTACAACGAGATTCAGGGGCTGAAGATCGCGGATGTACTGCGCATGGTGATGCGTCTGCTCAATTTCCCCTATGTCAACATGGTGGGAACGGACAATATCCACTCGCTGTATCTGGTGGATAAGCTTTCGCCCGTACTGTGCCTGCTGGCGCCCATGTTCTATGGGCTGGGCTATCTGCGCGGCCCCTATCTGCGCGCGCTGGTGCATGGAAACATCCGTCAGAACAAGCTGCGCCACAACAAGCGCGAGGTCAAGGCGCGGCAGGCGCGCGCGCAGCAGAAGCGTCCTGCTCCGAAAAAGAAGGAACTGATCTGACCGGCCATGCGGATTATTGCGGGAGAAATGCGTTCGCGCACGATTCTGGCGCCCAGGGGCACGCAGACCCGCCCTACGCTGGAT
>CAMGDO010000162.1 GCA_946042585.1 uncultured Clostridia bacterium | reverse complement strand
CAAAGCCTTCGTCGGCAGCGTCAGATGTGTATAAGAGACAGCTTGCAGCCTGACGATGGTGGCTGTCTCACCGATTTTCACATCCCGCAGTGTTTTCATACCGATCATCCTTTCCCGCCTGTTGTCAGACGATAATCCGCATGGCCATGCCCCTGTCCAGGGCAATTCGACTGTCCTTGACGGAGAGAATCAGGCTGCCGCCCAGCTCGCTGACCACCGTCACGGCCTCCCCCACCACAAAGCCCAGCTCCGCCAGATGCTGGCGAACCTCGTCCCTGCCGGTGATTTTCCTGATGATGTTGGTTTCCCCTACGCCTGTCATTCCCAGGGGCATGTGTCTCCGCTCCCCTCCTGGTTATTAGTCATATCTAACTATTCGGTCAAAAGAACGGTCAGAGCAGTTCGTTATCTCTAACCGCAGAGGAGTTTATCACAACTAACCTCGCCTGTCAATGGGTTTTTCCACCTTTCAGGGAAGAATTTTCGCGCCCCGCCCGTTGTATGGACGCAACGACCGCGCTATTGAATTTCGCGATGCGGCGGGGTATAATAGCCCTGTACCTCCCTCCGCAAGCCAAAGGAGTGATTGCATATGACGCCTCCGATTCTATATATCGTGGTGCCCTGCTACAATGAACAGGACGTGCTGCCCCAAACCGCGCCCATGTTCCTTCAGAAGCTGAAGGATCTGTCTGCCCGGGGGAAAATCAGCGAGGAAAGCCGGGTGCTGTTTGTCAACGACGGCAGCCGGGACGACACCTGGCGCATCATCTGCGATCTGGCCCGGCAGGACAGGCACTTTATGGGCATTGCCCAGAGCCGCAACCGGGGCCATCAAAACGCGGTGCTGGCCGGGCTGATGGAGGCCATGGATCAGTGCGACATCACCATCAGCATCGACTGCGACGGGCAGGATGACATCAACGCCATGGACGATATGGTGGACGCCTATCTGGACGGATGCGAGATTGTCTACGGCGTGCGCTCCAGCCGTGAAACAGACTCCTTTTTCAAGCGCGCCACCGCCCAGGGCTTCTACCGCCTGCTGAACATGATGGGCGCGGAGGTGGTGTACAACCACGCCGACTACCGCCTGATGAGCGCCCGGGCCCTGCGGGAGTTTGCCAAGTTCAAGGAGGTCAACCTGTACCTGCGGGGCATGGTGCCCCTGGTGGGGTTCAAGTCCACCTGCGTATACTACGAGCGCCACGAGCGCCTGGCCGGCGAGAGCCACTATCCGCTGAAAAAGATGATTGCCCTGGCCTTCGACGGCATCACCAGCCTGTCGGTGAAGCCCATTCGCATCATCACCGTCTGCGGGCTGCTCATGAGCGTCGTCAGCTTTGTCGGCATCCTCTGGGCTGTCATCGCGGCGCTGTGCGGCCACACCGTCGCAGGCTGGGCCAGCACCGCCTGCCTGATCTGCTTCATCGGCGGCATACAGTCCATGTTCCTGGGCGTGATTGGCGAGTATATCGGCAAGATTTACATGGAGGTCAAGGCCCGGCCGCGCTATATCATCAGCGACCGCACCGGCGGGGAGGACAGCCATGCGTGAGAAAACCGAATCCCGCCTTGGCGAGGTGGTGCGCTTCGCCCTGACGGGGGGCATCTGCTTCCTGGTGGAATTTGCGGCCCTGGTGCTGCTCAAGGAGTGTCTGGGGCTGGACACGCTCGTCGCCACGCCCATCGCCTTTGCCCTGTCGGTGGTGGTGAACTACGCGCTGTGCATGCGCTGGGTGTTCCGCGGCGCCACAGACGGCGGCGCCGCCGCCAAGGCAGGCTTTGCGGTAACCAGCATCATGGGCCTTGTGCTCAACGAGGGACTGATGCTGCTATTCCGGGTCATGCTGGGGGAGGACGCGGTGCTGCTGACGCTCCTGGGCTACCCGGTCACCATGTATATGCTCAACAAGGTGCTCTCCACGCTGCTGGTGATGGTGTGGAACTACTTCACCAAGAAGGCCGTATTGCAGTCCGGGCTGATTCAGCGCCTGCTGCGCCACTCCTGAGCTTCATAGCTCAAGCGGTGTGCCTTTCGCTCCATGGCGGAATGCATGCTGCTTTTTTGCTGTTCTGTTTGACGTTGTACGCAGGGCTGTGTTTGATACTATCATTATTCTAAGCTATAATAAGGATGCAGCGCGAAGGATTGCAAAGGGCGATCGCAAAGCCCTTTGCTCGCCTCCGCAGAGGCGAAATCTCTTTACCGCATATCAGGATATGATTTTGAACCAGATTTGTATCAAGACGTTATAATAGGGCAAAGGAGGTGCCGGATATGCAGATGGACGAGCTGCTGGCCCTGCGCCTGACCCGCCAGCACCTGCTATCCCCTACCGGTGCGGTATCGGCCGCATCCGACCTGTGCGGCATCCAGGCGCAATACCTGTCCCACGCGCTGCATGCCCTGCGCATCCGCACGGGCGACAGCCATACCGACGGGCTGATCAAAACCTGGACGCTGCGCGGCACGCTGCACCTGATTCCGGAGGGCGACCTGCCGCTGTATTTTTCCCGCCAGGGCACGCCGGAGGATGTGTGCGACACGGCCTGGTACCGCTGGAGCGCAAAGCGCGGCCAGGCGGCGGAGCCCGCGCGGGAGCGCTACTTCGCCCATCTTGTCTGTGAGCATATTGCCCGGGGCTGCGACGAGCGGGAAGCGCTGCGCCGCGTCTGCCGGGAGGCGGGCATGACGGAGACGGAGGAAACCGCCATATTCCATGGCTGGGGCGGCGTGATAGCCGAGCTGGCCCAGCTGGGGCTTCTCTGCTTTCAGGTGTGCCCGGAAAAGCGTTACCGCCTCTGTCCGGCCTTTGAACCTATGCCCGAGGCGCAGGCGCAGCTGGAACTGGCCCGGCGGTATTTCACGCACTTTGGCCCGGCCACCTTGCGGGACGCGGCGTATTTCTTCCATGTGCCCCAGCGGCAGGTCAGGGAATGACTGGAGCAGCTGCCGGCGGAGCGGGTTTCCTGCGGCGGACGGGACTACTTCCTGCTGCCGGGCGAGGACGCGGGAGCCATCCCCGACTGCCTGTTTCTGGCGGGATTCGACCAGCTGCTGCTGGGCTATCGCAAGGAGGACAACCCCTTCCTGCCGACGGAGCATCTGCGAAGCATCTTCAATCTTGCCGGAAACGTGGCCCCTGCGGTGCTGCTGCACGGACGCATTGTGGGCAAATGGAAGGTCACAGGCGGCAGGGCGCATATCACGCTGTTTGAAACCGTTTCGCCCGAGGATCGCAGGGCCATCCTGCGAAAGGCGGAGGCGCTGTGGCCCGGCGGCGCAGCGATGGACGCATAGTTCCGTTCTTCTCCACATAGGCTGTGGCAACCAACCTGTGAGGAGGCCGGAGCGGTGAAGGTGAAATTGAAGCGGGCAGACCTGGAGCGAATCCTGATTGTGTGCGCGGCGGTGCTGGTGGTGGTGCTGGCCCTGCGGGGCGGCGGCGAAACAAGCGTGGAGATGGTCTATGAGGAAACGCCGCCGGACACGGCCGAGGTGTCCCTCGATGCGGCAGGCAGCGGTGTAGAAACGCAGTCCACCGTGTGCTGGTATGAGGACGGAGACGGGTATCTGGTGCCCGTCACGCGGCAGATTCCCAAGCAGGACGGCGTGGCCAAGGCCACCCTGGCGCTGATGGTCAGGTCCAGCGAGAATGACCTGGCCGCCGCCCGCATGGGGCTGAAAAACGTGATTCCCGAGGGTGTGACCTTCGACCTGAACATTGCCAATGGACAGGCAAGGCTGGACATGAGCAAGGAGGCGCTGAAC
>CAMGDO010000161.1 GCA_946042585.1 uncultured Clostridia bacterium | reverse complement strand
TTCCTCTACGTCTCGTGGGCTCGGAGATGTGTATAAGAGACAGTTCTATGCCTGCGAAAGGCTCAGCGAGCAGCTGCGGCAGGAAGGCTTTGAGGTAAAGGTGGATGTGGCGGGACATCGCACGGGCTTTACTGCCTGCTACAAGGCAGCCAAGCCTGGTCCGGTGCTGGTGTTTCTGGCGGAGTATGACGCGCTGGTGGGCATTGGTCATGCCTGTGGACACAATCTGTTTGGCGCTACATCCTCGCTGGCAGCCGCTGCGCTCAAGCAGGTGATTGATGAAACGGGCGGCGAGGTGCGCGTGTATGGCACGCCCGGCGAAGAGGGCGGCGAGAATGGCAGCGCCAAGGGCAGCTTTGTGCGCGAAGGCTTTCTCAAGGATGTGGATGCCGCGCTATGCGCTCATCCCGGCGCGGACAAGCATCTGCCCACGACGCCCACGCTGGGCTGCGCGCCCATTGATATTGAATTCTGGGGGAAATCCGCGCATGCGGCGAGCGCTCCGGAAAACGGTGTGAATGCGCTGGACGCGCTGATCCTCACGTTCAACGGCATCAATGCGCTGCGTCAGCAGGTGACAAGCGATGTGCGCATTCATGGCATCATCACGCACGGCGGCGATGCGCCCAATACCATTCCGGATTATGCGGCGGGAAAATTCTACTACCGCGCAGCGACTGCGCCGCGCATGGATGAGCTGCACCAGAAGATCATGGCCATCGTGCAGGGCGCAGCGGCGATGACGGGCACGAAAGGACGAATGCAGCTGTATCAGAACCGGGTGGACAGCACGGTGATTACGCCGTCCTTTGACGCGGTGTACAGCAGAAATCTGGAGCTGCTGGGCGAGAAAATGAGCGAGTTTGACGGCGGAGGCGGACTTGCTTCCAGCGATGTGGGCAATGTTTCTCAGGTCGTGCCCACCATTCAGCCCACCATCAGCATCACCGACAAGCCCACCGCGGGGCACACAGTGGCATTCCGGGAGGCTGCGTGCAGCCTCAAGGGGCTGGACAGCATTGTGCTGGGCGCAAAAGCGTTGGCGCTGACGGCGCTTGACCTGCTTGAGGATGAAGCGCTGCTCCGAAGCATTCAGGAAGAGCACAGGCAGCGTGTGGCTGCGCAATGACAGTAATGGCGGTTCTTTTGCGAAGAGCCGCCATTTTCATATGCCGCGTATTGCATTCGCAAAGAAATGTCAGTATAATGGACCTGTGCTGTATATGTTTTCGTTCTTATTCTGATATTGTTCTGTTTTGGAGGCGCCTATGTCCGGAAAACCGTTGAACGTGGTGTGGTTCTGCACCGATCAGCAGCGCTATGATACCATCACAAGCCTGGGAAATCCGTATCTGCATACGCCCAATACCGACCGCCTGATTCGGGAGGGCACGGTATTTACCAATGCCTATTGCCAGTGTCCCATCTGCACGCCCAGCCGCTCGTCCTTCCTGACGGGCCGTTATCCCTGCGTGACAAAGGCTTTTTACAACGGCAACGACAATTACTCCCGGGACGAGATTCTGGTGACGAAGCTGCTGGCGGAGCATGGGTATACCTGCGGCCTGACCGGCAAGCTGCATCTGACGGCGGCGGAAGGGCGCATGGAAAAACGCTGTGATGACGGCTACAGCTTCATGCAGTGGAGCCATCATCCGCATGACGACTGGGCTGAAGGGGTGAACGCCTATCAGACGTGGCTGAAGAGCCAGGGAATTGAATGGGCGAAGGTGTATGGCGGGCGCTTCACCAGCATGTCCTCCTGGCCGCCCAAAGAGAATCCGAACTGGTCAGGCAAGGAGGTGGGCGTTCCCGCGCCGATTCATCAGACAACCTGGTGCGTGAGTGAAGCCATTGACTTTATTGAAAAACAGAAGGATAACCCGGGCGGCTATCTGATCAGCATCAATGTGTTTGACCCGCATCCGCCGCTGGATCCGCCGCAGGAATACAAGGATCGTCTGAAGGTGGAAGATATGCCGCTGCCGCTGTGGAAAGAGGGGGAAATGGACAACAAGCCTCCTTTCCAGCAAAAGGATTATGTGATTGGCGGGCAAAACGGCGGTGCGGACAGCATCATCGGCATGAGCGAATATGAAAAGCGCGAGCGTTTTCGTGATTATTATGCCGAGATTGAGCTGATTGACGACCAGCTGGGGCGGCTGATGGACTATCTGGACAGGACGCAGCAGCGCGAGAATACGCTGATTATTTTCATGAGCGATCACGGCGAGATGAGCGGCGATCACGGCCTCTACTGGAAGGGCGCATATTTCTATGAGGCGCTCACGCATGTGCCGCTGGTGATGTCCTGCCCCGGCATCATCAAGAGCGGCCTGCGATGCGACGCGCTGGTGGAGCTGGTGGATATTGCGCCGACAATCTGCGAGCTGGCAGGCCTTGAAGTGCCTTATTACATGCAGGGAAAGAGCCTGAAACCCATTCTCACGGGGGAGGCTTCGCCTGCTCATCACAAGAATTCGGTCTACAGCGAATTCTACAGCTGTCTGGTCGGCTGCCATGATGATATATTCGCCACGATGTATTATGACGGGCGCTTCAAGCTGGTGACCTATCATGGCAAGGATTATGGCGAACTGTATGATTTGAAAAACGATCCGAACGAGTTTGAAAACCTGTGGTATGACAGAGCGCATCAGGACTTGAAGCATACGCTGGTGCAAAAGAGCTTCGATCAGGCGATTCTGCGCACGCGCGATTTTTCCATGCACCGTATCTTTACCTACTGATTCGTGTTGACTTTATGCGCGAAATATGGTAAGATCAGGAGCAAGTTCTGAATGAATTGGAGGCAATTTGTTATGAAGCATATTAAGACCATCGAAACCCGTAATCTGTGCGAGAGCGCCAAGAACGGCGGATGCGGCGAATGCCAGACTTCCTGCCAGTCTGCCTGCAAGACCAGCTGCGGCATTGCCAACCAGAAGTGCGAGAGCACCCGGGAGAGCAAGTAAGCGCAACGGGATGAAATGCCGCCGTCTTCGGCGGCATTTTTCATGTAAAGGAGAAATGGAATCGATGATTCATCAGTATCAGCTGGGCGGCTATAATATCGTGCTGGATGTATGCTCGGGATGCGTGCATGTGGTGGATGAGGTGGCATATGACATCATCGCCCTGTATGAAACGCACAGCCGCGCGGAAATCCTTGAGCAGATTTCCGGTAAGTATGCCGGACGGGAGGATATATCCGCGCAGGATATTCAGGAGTGCCTTGAGCAGGTGGACAGCCTTAAGGAGAGCGGCAAGCTCTTTACGCCCGATACCTTTGAGCCCATGGCGGGTACGCTCAAGCAAAAGACCGCGGGCGTGGTGAAGGCGCTGTGCCTGCATGTGGCGCACACCTGTAATCTCAACTGTGCCTATTGCTTTGCCAGCCAGGGCAAGTATCACGGCGACCGGGCGGTGATGAGCTTTGAGGTGGGTCGGCAGGCGCTGGATTTTCTGGTGGCGCATTCCGGAAGCCGCCGCAATCTGGAGGTCGATTTTTTCGGCGGCGAGCCGCTGATGAATTTCGGTGTGGTCAAGCGTCTGGTGGCGTATGCGCGCAGCATTGAAAAGGAAAAGGGCAAGAATTTCCGTTTTACCCTCACGACGAACGGATTGCTGATTGATGATGATGTGATTGACTTTGCCAACCGTGAAATGAGCAATGTGGTGCTCAGCCTGGATGGCCGCAAGGAAATCCATGATCGCTATCGTGTGGACTATGCGCTGTCTCTTATACACATCTCCGAGCCCACGAGACGTAGAGGAATC
>CAMGDO010000160.1 GCA_946042585.1 uncultured Clostridia bacterium | reverse complement strand
GGCATTTACCCCTTCTGTGACGGGAAAGCGGCTGGATATGTACTGTGTGGACGGCACCGGCCGGGAGCATCACCTGACGGCGGCGCTTTATTGCGCATCGGGAGAGGAGGCGCTGCCATGAGCGGAGGGAAAAATCAGCGGGCGCTGCTGATGGAAATCCTGATTGCGGCGCTGTTTTTCAGCCTGAGCGCGTCGGTGCTGCTGCAGGTCTTTACGACCGCCCGGGAGTACAGCCGTCGGGCAGGCCTGCAAAGCGAGGCGCTTTTGCAGGCGCAGTCGCTGGTCGGGCGGCTGTATGCGCAGGAGGATGAAGCCGCGGCGCTCAAGGCGCTGGGATATGAGGAAAACGACGGTGTGTGGACCTGGCAGGAGGAGGACTACTGCCTGACGGTATCGCTGGACCGGGAAGAAACGCCCTCCGGCATGCTGCATACTCTGCTGGTGCGGGTGCTGTCATCGGACAAGGTCATTGCCGAATTGCCCGCAGCGCGCTATGTTCCCGGGGAGGTCGGCCTATGAAACGACGCGGAAGCAGGATTGGGCCGGGCGCACCGTCGCTTTTGCTGGTGGTGGTTGTGGTCAGCATGAGCGTGCTGGGGCTTCTGGCGCTCATGAGCGCCCGCAGCGATATGCAGCTGGCGCGGCGCAGTCAGGAATATACCCAGGCCGAATATGCAAGCGCCGCGCAGGCGGAGCGACGTCTGGCGCTTCTTGACAGCGTGCTTTGGCAGTGCGCGGGCGAGTCGGATTATTTTGCGGCGGTGGCGAGCCGCCTGCCCGAGGGGATGACGCTGGAAGGGGGCACGGTCAGCTGGACGGAATCATGTGGCATGGGCCGCAGCCTCCTTTGCGCGGTGGAGCTGCTTACGCCCGGGCAGACAGAGCGCTTCAGATGGACAGAGCATCAGTTTGTTCTTATTGAAGATAATACAGCCCTGCCGTGAAATCCGCGGGGCGCAATGGCTGGTGATAATATGGAGTTACTGGAAATCCTTCAGCATACGCTGGCGCTGAATGGCTCGGATATCTTTATCGTGCCCGGTTCGCCCGTCATGGTCAAGGTACAGGGGCAGATACAGCCGGTCAGCCCCGAGCGGATGATGAGCGAGGATACGGCGCGGCTGATCAGGCAGACCTATCAGCTGGCAAGAAATCGCAGCATGGATCAGCTGCTGGAAGCCGGAGACGATGATTTCTCTTTCTCACTCGAAAATGTGAGCCGTTTCCGATGCAATGCTTACCGGCAGCGCGGCACGCTGGCAGCGGCGTATCGCGTGGTCAACTTTGGCCTGCCCGATCCGGATAAGCTGGGAATCCCGCCGCTTGTGACCGGTCTGTCCGAGTTGCGCAGCGGCATGGTGCTGGTGACCGGCCCGGCCGGCAGCGGAAAAAGCACCACGCTGGCCTGCATTGTCGATCGCATCAATCGCAGCCGGCCGGGACATATCATCACCATCGAGGATCCGATAGAGTTTCTGCACGCCCACAAGCAAAGCCTGGTCAGCCAGCGCGAGGTGCCTGCCGACGCGCCGACCTTCGCCCGGGCGCTGCGTGCGTCGCTGCGTCAGGCGCCGGATGTGATCATGCTGGGGGAGATGCGCGATGCCGAGACCATGCAGACGGCCATCACGGCAGCGGAAACGGGGCATTTGCTTTTATCCTCCCTGCACACCATCGGCGCCGCCCGTACGGTGGATCGGATTATCGACGCATTTCCGCCCAATCAGCAGCAGCAGGTGCGCATTCAATTGTCCATGGTGCTGCGCGCGGTGGTTTCCCAGCGCCTGATTCCCACGCTGGAGGGCGAGCTGGTTCCGGTGTTTGAGGTCATGACGGTCAACAGCGCAATCCAGAACATGATTCGCGATGGAAAAACCTACCAGATGGACAACGTGATCTACAGCGGAAGCGCTGAGCAGACGATGCTGTCCATGGATAACGAGCTGCTGCGGCTGTATCGCAGTAAACGCATTTCCCGTGACACGGCCATTCTTTATGCTGTCAATCCCGATGCCCTGCGCAAACGGATGCAAAACTGAGGAGGAACACTATGCCGGATCAGATTCATATTCAACTGATGGGGCATTTCGCCATCTGTATCAATGAGGTCAGGGTCGATCATCTGGTGGAAAAATCCCGCAAGGGTGCCGCGCTGATGCAGATTCTGCTTCTGAACCATGGCGAGGGCGTGCCCAATATCAAGCTGATGTCCTCCCTGTGGTCGGAGGAAAACAGCACCAATCCGGAGAATGCCCTCAAGACGCTGGTCAGCCGCGTGCGTTCGCTGCTGAATCAGGTGCATCCGGAGCTGGGCAGCTGCATTGTGGCTGAGCGCGGGTCGTATCGATGGAAATGCCTGCCGGATATGACGGTGGATGTTTATGAGATTGAGCAGCTTCTGGAGCAGCTGCAGCAGGACACGGTGGAAGAACCCGCCCGCACGCAGATGTTTGGCCGGCTGATGACGCTGTTTGCCGGCGATCTTCTGCTGGACAGCGAGCAGAACGACTGGGCGCTGCCTGTTGCCACCACGCTGCACAATCGCTATCTGACGGTGGTCTATCGTCAGGTGGAGCGGCTCAAGCAGGCGGAGGATTATGACAGCGTGATCACCGTGTGCCGCAAGGCGCTGGAGGTGGATAATCTGGACGATCAGCTGCACATCGAGCTGATGAACGCGCTGATCAAGACCGAGCGCAACAACGAAGCCATGCTCCAGTATAAGTATGTAACGCATCTGTACTATCACTATCTGGGCGTGCGGCCGAGCGACAATATGCAGGAGTTCTACACGCAGATTGTCAATTCCGGCAAAACGCTGGATCTCAATCTGGAATCCATCCGCAGCGAACTGCTCGAGAGCAGCGAAAAGCAGGGCGCATTCATCTGCGAATACATGGTGTTTAAGGAAATCTACAATCTGCAGATGCGCAATCTGGAGCGTCTGGGCTCCACCATGTTCCTGGGCGTGATCATGATCAGCAATATGGATGGCTCCATCATGGATCCCATTCAGCAGGATAACATCATGCAGGGGCTGATTGAGATTCTGCGGCAGAATCTGCGCAAGGGCGACACCGTATCCCGTTTCAGCCCCACCATTGTGGCGCTGCTGCTGCCTATGGTGAACTACCGTACCGGCCGAATGGTGATGGAACGCGTCAAGACGCATTTTTACCGGCAGTATCCCAACTGCAGCGTGGCCTTCAATTACCGTATCGGCCCGCTGGCCAGCGAGGAAAAAGAGACGCAGAGGGCGGAGTGAGGCACCGAAAAAAGGGTTTGACCTGCCAAATGTGATTGTCCCTGCAAAAAACCGCAAAAAATGGCTGGAAAATCCCTCCATTGTTGCGTGAATATAAATTATTTAACAAATTGTTAACAAAATTTTTCTGTGCTTCCAGAATCATGTAACCGTTCCCGTAACCTTCTATCGGTATAATTGGGTTGTAAGTTGAATAACTGAAGTATTAACTCCCCCAATAGATAGAAGGAGGCATTATCACATGAAGCACACGATGAAGAAGACGGCTATGATGCTGCTCACGATGGTACTGCTTTGCAGCATGCTTTTCAACGTACTGGCCGATGAAACCGCCACGCTGCCCGTTCCGGAGCAGACGGAAGAAATTTCGGAGCAGGTCAATGAAGAATCTGCTGACGTAACCGGCGACGTAACGGAACAGCCTGCCGCCGAGACCGAAGAGGTTCCCGCCGAGACCGAAGAGGCTCCCGCCGAGACCGAAGAGGTTCCCGCCGAGACCGAAGAGGTTCCCGCCGAGACCGAAGAGGTTCCCGCCGAGACC
>CAMGDO010000159.1 GCA_946042585.1 uncultured Clostridia bacterium | reverse complement strand
TAAGACCCCAGTGTTTTCAAGGCTTTGCGGGTTTTGTCAGTTATTCCCACTCAATCGTCGCCACAGGCTTGGGGCTCAGGTCATAGAGCACGCGGTTCACGCCGGGCACCTCTGTGATGATACGGTTCACAATCCTGCCAAGCAGCGCATAGGGGATTTCCTCAATGCTCGCCGTGATCGCATCCTGTGTATTGACCGCACGGATGATCACCGGACGATCCCAGCAGCGCTCATGATTGCGCACACCCGTTGAGCGGATATCCGGTACCACCGTGAAATACTGCCAGACTTTCTGGTCCAGACCGGCCTTGGCAAATTCTTCCCGCAAAATGGCATCGCTTTCGCGCACCTGCTCAAGACGCTCGCGCGTGATGGCGCCCGTGCAGCGCACGCCAAGCCCGGGGCCCGGGAAGGGCTGACGATACACCATGCCGTGCGGCAGACCCAGTGCTTCGCCCACAGCGCGCACCTCATCCTTGAACAGCTGCGCCAGCGGCTCCACCAGTTCAAACTGCAGATCCTCCGGCAGACCGCCGACATTGTGATGGGATTTGATGTTCTTGGTGGTCTTGGTTCCGCTCTCCAGAATATCCGGATAGATCGTGCCCTGACCCAGGAAGGAAATGTCATCCAGCTTGCGCGCTTCTTCCTCAAACACGCGGATGAACTCCGCGCCGATAATCTTGCGCTTCTGCTCCGGATCCGCAACCCCCTCCAGCTTGCCCAGGAAGCGATCCACAGCGTCCACATACACAAGGTTCGCGCCCATCTCTTCCTTGAATACCCGGATTACCTGCTCCGGCTCGCCCTTACGCAGCAGACCGTGATTCACATGCACGCAGGTGAGCTGATCACCGATAGCCCGCAGAAGCAGCGCCGCCACCACGGATGAATCCACGCCGCCGGACAGCGCCAGCAGCACCTTCTTATCGCCAATCTGCTTGCGCAGCGCTGCAATCTGATCCTCGATGAAGCCTTCCATCGTCCAGTTGCGCTCGACATGCGCCTTTTCAATCAGCACATTGATGATGTTCTGCTCATTTTCGTTCCAGCAGGGCAGGTTTTCGCCGTCCACGGAAAAATCGCAGCCGACGGCAATCTTGGGCAGACTGCACTTGAGCACTTCTTCATCAGGGATCAGCTGCTGCCCTCCATACGCGCGGTTCGGGCCGCCGTTATAGATCAGCGCCTTCAGACCCGGAAGCCGGTTGAGCTCCTCCAGCGTAATATCATGTGCCACGATCTCGCTGTACACGCCAGCCTTGCGTACCGCACGCGCGATACCGCTGTTGTCGCCGCTGCCAAAGTCCAGAATTGCAATCATATCACGAGCCATTCAACAACCTCCAGATTATAATACTTGGTAGATAATAAGCATATATTATTTTTCTATCTATGTCAAATACTTTCACGATGATCCCGCTTTTTTGTGCGTTGAGGAGATAATTGTTTTTTTTCGCATCGCATGATACAATAGCAATGGAAAGGAAGGCGGAAAATATGCTGACGATTCACGCAGGTCGCACGCGCAGGCTGTGGAGCGGTCTGTGCAGACAGATAGCCCAAACGCGCAGTCAGGGCGTGCGCTGCGTACTCCTTGTTCCAGAGCAGTATACCCTGCAGGCAGAGCGCGATCTGATTGCTGCTCTGCATCTGCCAGGCTTTTTTGATATCGAGGTTTTCTCGCTCTCACGCTTTGTTCAGCGCCTTTTTGACCTCTCAGGAGCCGCCAGCCGCGTGCGCGTCGATGGAAACGGCAAAAACATCGCGCTGTCCCGCGCTCTCATGTCCCGCCAGAAGCAATTGAAATACTATTCGCGTTCCGTTCAGCGCCGCGGCTTTATCAGCCAGTGCGGAGAATGGATTGCCGATATGAAGCGCGCCGACATTTCCCCGCAGCGGTTGTCCGAATATGCCGCATCCCTGCCTGATGGCGCATACCATGACAAGCTCAGCGATCTTGGTCTGATTTATTCGGCATATTCAGACATTCTGTCCGATAAGTTTGTGGATGGAGAGGATGCACTCCTGTGCGCCATGCAGTCGCTGCCCGCCTCCCGCCTTGTCAGCGGCGCGGATGTGTTCGTATACGGCTTTGACATGATCACGAATGATTTTGGCCGTCTGCTGTGCGCCATTGCCGGTGAATGCCGTGAGGCGCATGTATATCTGGTGATGGAACGCGAGGATGCGCCGGATGGCGACTGCTTTCAGCCGGTTCGCCAAAGCGCTGAGCGTCTGCGCACACTTCTCAGGCAGCATGGCATTCGCCGCGAATGGCTGTGGGATGCGCAGGAGCCGCTCCATGCGCCGGAGGATATCCAGTATCTGGAACGCCGCCTGCTGCAGCCTGCGCCTCTCCCCTATCCGCAGCAGCCCCAGCACATCATGCTGTTTGAAGCCGCTACGCCCTATTCCGAAGCCCACTTCATCGCCCAGGAGATTCTTGTCCTGCAGGAGCAGGGCGTGCCGTCAGAGGATATCTGCGTGCTCTGCGGCGATCTGAAGCAGTATGCGCCCGTGCTGAGCGCAGTATTTGCATCGTATGATATTCCCGCCTATCTGGCGATGAAGGAGCCGCTGCTCACCCACGGGCTGGTGCGGCTGCTGCTTGCCTCCGTTCGCGCTGCCACCAGCGGCTGCCGGACGGAGGATCTGGTCGCAATCATCAAATCAGATTATGCGCCCATCGGTCCAGAAGAAGGCTGGGCACTTGAAAACTACTTATTGAAATATGGCATCAGCGGCAAGCGCTTCCACGCGCCATTTACCCGCGGAGATGAAGCCGAGCGCCGCCTGCCCGAAATGGCGCGGAGCAGGCTTTCCAGCGCGCTGCTGGCGCTGCAGACTGCCCTTCGCGAAGCGGAAAACGCCGTCCAGTCGCTGACTGCGCTGATGGATTATCTGAATGCCTGCGACGCCTATCAGACACTGCTGCACAGAGAAGAAGCGCTGATACGCGCCGGGATGGATGAACAGGCCGTGCGCGCCCGGCAGGTGTGGTCGCGCCTGCTTGCATTGCTTGAGCAAATGCATGAGATTGCCGGCGGCTCCCGTATTCCCGGCAGCACGGTGATACGCTGGCTGGAAGCGGGACTGATGGACGAAGGCGTATCCTCCCTTCCGCCCACTTCCGGCTGTGTTACCGTGGGCGAGATTGGCAACCTCATCGTTTCCGAGCCCCGGGTAGTATTTGCCTGCGGACTGCACAGCGGCATGAACGACGCAAGCGACAAAAGCCTGCTGACGCCCGAGGAACAGCAGTCCGCCTGCAGCGATATGCAGGCCTATCTGGGGATGACAGGCGAAGAACGCAATCTGATGGCGGAGCTGGATGTATGGAAGGCGCTGTCCTCGCCGCGCGACCGGCTGTATCTTTCGCATTCCCAGGCCACGCAGGCGGGAGCCGCGCAGCGCCCTGCCCAGGTGATTGCCACCATCCGCCGCCTTTTCCCGCGCCTGACCGTGCTGGGCGGCTTGTCTTCCTCCCAGACTGCGCTGCATCCCAGCGCGCCTCTGCCTGCGCTGGACGCTATGGGGGCGCGTCTGCGCAGCGGCATGCTGCAGGGCGAATGGCTGGACGCCTGGAAATGGCTCCTGCAAAGCCCGGATTACCGCACCGCCGCGCTGCATGTACTGTCCGCCGCGCAGGATCAGCACGCGCCTGAAGCCCTCTCCCCCGTGCTGGCGCGCGAGCTGTTCACCGAGCGGCTCATTTCCGTCAGCCGTCTGGAAAGCTACGCCACCTGCCCCTATCAGCACTTTGTCACCTACGGCCTCAAGCCGCAGGAACGCAAGGAATGGAC
>CAMGDO010000158.1 GCA_946042585.1 uncultured Clostridia bacterium | reverse complement strand
GAGATTCCTCTACGTCTCGTGGGCTCGGAGATGTGTATAAGAGACAGGCCCGCGAAGCGCTGACTTTTCTGCCATACGTTGTCGCTGTGCATGCTCCACACGGTGCGCAGGCCAAAGGCGGAGTTGCGGCGCGCTTTGGGCATGATATTGCCCAGAATGACGAAGGTAACGCCCATTGCGATACAGGTGAAGCGGCTGACGTCCGGGACGACGGCGGCGCTGGCGGCGGGGTCATAGCGGTAGGTAACGATAAACAGGAAGACGGAGAGCGCAACGAAAAGCAGCTCAGAGCATACGCCCACTACAAGCAGCACCTTTTCGCTCAGCGCGTCCTTTACAGCCTTGCGGGCAAGGAGCGCCATGGCAGCGCCCATCACCAGCGTGAAAGCGGGGAAGATGAACATTTCGTACTTGCTGCCCATGCGGTCCACTTCTCCCAGCGCGTTATAGTGCATGGGAACGATATCGGGCAGGAACGAAATGAGCACGCCTGTGAGCGCAAAATGCAGCACGATGATGAGAATGAGTGCGGAATAGAGCTTTTTCATGGCGTTTCCTCCCTGAGCTGTTTGATCCACAAAAGCACTTCGTCCAGTACGGATGCATTGATTTCGTAGATGATGCGGCGGCCCGCACGCGCGTCGCGGATGAGGTCTGCGTCCCTGAGGATGCCAAGGTGCTTGGATACTGCGGGCGGCGACATATCAAAATGTGCGGCGATATCGCCAAAGGCCAGACTGCCCCGGCGCAGCAGCCGCAGAATCTCCCGCCGCGTAGGGTCGGACAGCGCGCGCATTGTCTGCTGCAGTCCCATACCAACCGCTCCTTTCTTTTAACTAAAAGGTTAATAATAATATATCATACCGCGACGCGCCGGTCAATCAGGTACTGCAGGCGGGGAAGGCATTTTTTGCTGCGCCGGAGCTTGCGGCAGATGCAAAAAGCGGCGGGATGGCCCGCCGCTGCAGCTTTTGTATGAAGGAATCAGTACTTGAGGAAGTAGGTGCTGACATAGCCCTGCTGACCGTTGATCTCGACCAGCGACCAGTTTTCGCCCATCTCCAGCACCTTCACCTGCGTACCCACGGGGTAGGTGGCCAGAATCTTGGTCTTCATGCCGGGGTACAGCCGGAAGTTGACCACGCTGCCGCCGTTGATGTTCTTGAGCGTGGCGGTGAAGGGATCAACGGGCTTGGTGTAGGAGACGTTCTGCGCGGCCAGGAACTTGCTGCTCATGTAGCCTTCCTGACCGTTCACGGAGACATAGTACCAGCCGCTGCCCTTCTTGAGGATGGTGACGGCGGTGCCGGGCTTGAAGGAGGTGATGATCTTGCCGTTCATGCCGGGCGCGGTGCGCAGGTTCAATCCGATGCCCGTGTTGGTGCGCACATACATGGTGTTCGTGGACTGGGCGGCGGAGAGGTACTTGCTCATCATGTAGCCGGTTTTGCCGTCCACGGATACCTTGCTCCAGGTATCGCCCTGCTCATGAATGGTGATCCACGTGCCGGTGGGATACTGACCCAGCACTTTGGCTTCCAGAGACGCGGTCTGGCGCAGGTTCAATCCGCCGCCGCGAACGGTAGCGTAGGTCTCCGCCAGGGCAGGAGCGCCGGTCAGAAGCATCACCGAGCACAGCGCGGCAGAAATGGTGCGAACGTACTTTTTCGAGGTTTTCATGGAAAACACCCTCCTTTGTTGTTGCGGTGCTTCATGCATCGCTCGACCATTTAACGCCTGTGGAGGGCAAGCTGTTCCTGATGGCGTATAGCAAAATATGGAAAAAATCTGACGAATTGACGGGATTTTCCAGTATATATACGGCGGTATATGGCTGTTTCCATCGGAAATAAACAGAAAAAGGAAAACGGAAAAAGACAAGAAAAAAGCGTATGGCAAGCGCCATACGCGATAGGAAATCAAATCAGGTGTTGGTGGTGCGGACGGACTTGATGAACTTGTAGGCCGCCAGATAGTTGATAACCTCGGCGTAATTGATCTTTGAGGGCAGGTGAAGGGTGTAGATGTTGGTGTAAAGGTTGGTGGCATCCGGCGCAACATCCAGCACATTCTCCACATGGAAGTCAAGATCGAGCACCTTGATGTCGTTTTCCTCAAAGTACTTATTGATGAAGCCCAGCGTATCGGCGCGGTGAATGAACTGCACTTCCACGCGCTTGATGGCATTGACGCGGATAATGCGCTGCAGCAGGAGCAGCACAATCAGCACCAGAACGCATCCGAACAGCGACAGCCAGTAATAGCCATAGCCGGTGACGATGCCCAGGCACGCAACATTCCACAGCGAGGCGGCAGTGGTCAGACCGGCAATTTTCTTTTGCTGCATGAAAATGGTGCCGGCGCCCAAGAAGCCGATACCGCTGATGATCTGCGCGCACAGACGGCCGAAATTGTAGGTGATATGATCGTCGCTGCCGACCAGATTCTTGGCAAACATGCACTCGATCAGCGCGATGCAGCAGGCTCCCAGACAGACCAGCACATGCGTGCGCAGGCCGGCCGGACGGTTTTTATACTCACGTTCGATACCCACAACGCAGCCGATGAGAACAGCGATGCCGATACGGATGAACATATCCAGATCCGTTAGCGCCTGCGCGTGTGTAAAACTGAAGTTCATGGCAAACAAGCTCCTTTTTTACATCGGTCAAACAGATTATAGCACAGTTGTTTATAAAAATCCACAGCATGTACGGGATAAATGAAAAAATTGCAGAAAAACACAAATAGAACAGATTGCGATGCTTTTTGTGTGTGTATCTTGACAAAAGAAAGGGGGGAGCTGTATAATAACAGATAGGGCTGTGAAGGGCTGACACCCCGGAGCCTCCTGCGAGAGCAGGCGCTTTTCCTGCGTTACAGGGAAGAAAAGCGGCATCAGGAATGCAAGCTGGGTGGCACCGCGAAAGTAATTTCGTCCCATGCGAATGGCATGGGATTTTTGTTTTCAACAGGAGGGAGAATGGCTATGCTGACTCAGGCGCCCAAGGGCACGCGCGACATGCTGCCGGAGGATGCGTATATCTGGCAAACGATCGAGGCGGTCATGCGCCGCCGCGCGGCGATGGCAGGCTACAGGGAAGTGCGCACCCCTGTGTTTGAACACACGGAGCTGTTTTTGCGCGGTGTGGGGGACACCACCGATATTGTACAGAAGGAAATGTACACCTTCAAGGACAAGGGCGACCGCAGCATCACGCTCAAGCCCGAGGGCACGGCGGGCGCAGTGCGCGCCTTCCTGGAGGGCAAACTCTTTGCCGATGCCCTGCCCTGCAAGATGTATTATCTGAATACACCGGTCTTCCGCTATGAGAAGCCGCAGGCAGGCCGTCTGCGCGAGCATCATCAGTTCGGCATGGAGTGCTTTGGCGGCAAGGAGCCCACGGTGGAGGCGGAATTGATCAGCACGCTGCTGGGCATTCTGGGCGAGCTGGGGCTGAAAGGGCTGTCCGTCAATATCAATTCCATCGGCTGTCCGCACTGCCGTCCGAAGTATCACGAAGCGCTCAAGCAGTATCTTGCGGGCAAACTGGATGCGCTCTGCCCCACCTGCCGCGAACGCTTTGACCGCAATCCCCTGCGTGTGCTGGACTGCAAGGAGGAAGGCTGCAGGGAGCTGGTGAAGGATGCGCCCACCATGCTGGATATGCTTTGCGATGAGTGCCGCGATCATTTTGAGGCGCTCAAGGGGCTTCTCACCGCCCGCGGCATCCCCTTCAGGGTGGATACGCATATCGTGCGCGGGCTGGACTACTACACCAAGACAGTGTTTGAAATCATGGTGACACGCGGGCGC
>CAMGDO010000157.1 GCA_946042585.1 uncultured Clostridia bacterium | reverse complement strand
CTGTAACGGGTGAGGAAGTAACCAAGCCCACTGTGGCGCCCACCACGACTGTGGCGCCTACGACGACTGTGGCGCCCACGACGATGCCTGGCGGTGCGCCCAGCGGCACCACGGCCCGCGTGAATACCGTGCAGGGCAAATTGAATCTGCGTTCGCGGCCTTCTTCCGGCGCGACGATTCTGGCCCGCATTCCCGAGAACGCGCTGTTCACCGTGATTACCCATGGCGCTACCTGGTGCTATGTCTGGTATAACGGCACCTATGGCTATGTGATGACCCAGTATCTCTCCTATGATCTGACGCCCCCCACGCCCGGCTCCACCACGCCCGGTTCCACCACGCCCGGCTCCACCACCCCTTCGCCGGAAGAGACGCCCAGCGGTCAGGTTGGCTTTGTTCATACCGAGAAGGGCAAGCTGAATCTGCGTGCCAAGGCTTCCACGGGCGCGACGATTCTCGCCCGCATTCCCGAGGACGGCAGCTTTATCGTGATTACCTACGGCACCACCTGGTGCTATGTCTGGTATAACGGCATGTACGGCTATGTCATGACCAAGTTTGTGAGCCTGGCGGGTTCCACCGATCTGCCCTCCAGCACCGTGACGCCCGGCGGCGAAGTGACGCCCGGCGGCGAAGTGACGCCTTCTGTTCCCACGCCCATGCCTTCCGGCAATGCCAAGGTGACCACGGTGACCGGCGGCCTGAATCTGCGCACCGGCCCCAGCAAGAGCAACACCCGCCTGCTGGTGATTCCGCAGAACGCCTATGTGCAGGTGCTGACCTATGGCAAGACCTGGTGCTATGTGGAATACAACGGGATCAAGGGCTATGTGATGACCCAGTATCTTTCGGGCGCTGGCGTTTCCTCTGGCGCCGGCTCTGGCAGCGGTTCGGGAAGCGGCTCGGGCGGCAGCTCTGCAACGCCTGAACCGGGCAAGACCTATGCGCAGGTGACCACCGAGAGCGGCACGCTGAATCTGCGCACCGGCCCCAGCAAGAACAACGGCATCCTGATTCGCATTCCGCAGTATGCCAAAGTCGAGGTGCTGACCTACGGTTCGACCTGGTGCTATGTGTCCTATAACGGCGTAAAGGGCTATGCGATGACCAAGTTCCTGACCCTGATCTAAGCAATATAAAGCAGCCTCCATGCGGGGGCTGCTTTTTTTTGAACACTCAAAATAGTGACATACAGACCATAAATTATGAACGCCACAGGGCTGCAGCTGGCACAACGTAATGACAAAAAAGCCTTATTTTGTAACACTTTTTTCACATTGAAGAATCAGCGCAGTTCTTGAAATATTTTGTCGATAATGCTTCTGTTAGTACCTTTTTCATTTTCATACCGGTAGTATTTTGCTATAATCGCGTCGATTAACGGATGAACGGAAAAGAGCATATTTTTGTGAAAAACGTCCATCCGAAAAAAATGGAGGCGCTACCATGGATCATCACATACGGGTACTTGTTACAGATGACAATGACGACATACGCGCAGTGTTACGAAGTTATCTCGAAAGTCAGGAAGACATTGTCATTTCTGGTGAGGCTCGAAATGGGATGGAAGCGCTCAAGCATCTGAGCGATCATAGCGTGGATGTTCTGCTGCTGGATATGATTATGCCGCAGCTGGATGGCTTCGGTGTGCTGGAGCAGATGCAGCGAATGCCCGCGGAGGAGAGACCCAAGGTGATCGCGGTGACGGCGCTGGGACGGGAGGATTTCATTTCCCGGGCGCTGCGGCTGGGCGTTCAGTATTACATGGTGAAGCCTGTGGAGCTGCGCATGCTGGTGGAGCGCATTCGCGACGCGGCGAATATGCGCGAGCCGCGCTTTGAGGAAACGCCGCTGCCCGCTGTGGCGGCAGCCCGCACGCTGGATGACCGCGTCAGCAACATTTTCCTGGGGCTGGGCATCCCGGCGCATATCAAGGGATATCAGTTCCTGCGCGAAGCGGTGCGCCTGGTGGTGGAGGATCCCGACCGCATCAACCGCATCACCAAGGAGCTGTATCCCATGATCGCGCGGCGCTTTGGTACCAGCGCCAGCAAGGTGGAGCGCGCCATCCGCCACGCCATTGAGGTGGCGTGGAGCCGCGGGCGCGTGGACACGCTCAACCGCGCGTTTGGCTGCCGCGTCGCCATTCCGGAGGATAAACCCACCAACGGCGAGTTCATCGCGCTGATTGCGGATAAACTGAGCCTGGAACAGCATTCGGCATAAAGCATATAGACATAAAGACCTCCTGGCAATCAGTCAGGAGGTCTTTGTCTGTCAGAAAAAGGAATATTGCGAAGTCAGAAGGAGCAAAGCGCTCTTATTCGTTTTCCATTTCGCTTTCCATTTCGTTTTCCATTTTGCTTTCCAGCACGGCGTGTTCCTCATAGCCTGCCACGCCTGGAGCGCGCTCGCCGTCCAGATCATAATAGATTCTGGTCAGCTCCAGCCCGTTTGGCGGCGCGGTGACGCCCAGCACCAGACGGTTCTGCGTTTCCAGCGCCTCATTGATGCAGTCGGGCGACAGGCGGTTTTGCCCTATGGCGATCAGCGTGCCCGCCATGATGCGCACCATGTTGTAGAGAAACGCGCTGCCGCGCACAATCATGGTGATGTCGTCGCCCTCCCGGGCAATATCGATGCCGTGGATGGTGCGGATGGTGGTTTTGGCGGTGCCGCCCGCGGCCTGAAACGCGCCGAAATCGTGCGTGCCCACCATGCGCTGGGCGGCTTCATACATTTTGTTTTCGTCAATGGGCACGGGAATGTGCGTGGTCCAGTTGCGCAGGATGGCGCTGGCATGGCGGCTGTTGTGAATGCGGTAGGTATACACCTTTCCGCGGCAGGAGAAGCGCGCATGCAGCCATTCGGGCACGTTGCGCGCGGCTGTCACGCGCACGTCGGGCGGCAGCATGGTGTTGAGGACAAAGGGGAATTTCTCCGCCGGAATGGTGCTGTAATTGTGGAAATGCGCGCGCTGACCCACGGCGTTTACGCCCGTGTCCGTGCGGCTTGCGCCCCAGATGGTGGTTTCGCGGCCGACGGCGCGGCTGACGGCGCGCTCCATTTCCAGCTGCACCGAGCGGAAATTCGCCTGCCGCTGCCAGCCGTAAAACCCCGAGCCGTCGTATTCAATGGTCAGCAATACCCGCTGAAAGGGCTCAAATTCCACCGTATTCCCTCCGTCATGGTTTGATTATGGATTACAGCGCGCGAAACGCCGCGATGGCGCTGTCCATATCGCTGTCCTGCAAAAAGCGGAACGTGCAATAATCAATCAGCGCGTCGGCCTCCGCCTCGCTATGGGCAATGCCCCCGGCCACCGCCATGGCCACGGTCTTTTTGCGCTTTTCATCCGCATAGGCCACGGAATCCTTCAGCCCCTTTTCAAAAGCGCGGTATGCGCCGCCCGAGACAAGGTCATAGTCTGCACGAACGACCAGGCACAACCCGGCCGGCGGCTCGCTGCCCAGCAGCGCGCGCCACTGCGCGCACAGGCTGAAGCACGCGCTTGCGGACGCATCCGCCGTGAGCACGGGATACAATTCGTCCAGAGACGCAAGCATCACATCGCATTCCCCCTGCGCGGCAGCGGCAAGATCGTCGCTGTATACGATTTCTGCCGATACATCCGCCTGACTGAGCAGGTATTTCAGCATGGATTCCGCCTTGCTGCCCTGCTGCGCACGGCTGAGGGTCAGCGTGCGGCCGTTCAATTCATCCAGACGGGCAAGGGGCTTGCGCGACACGGCAATCAGCGTGGTGTAGGACAGCACGGCGTGAATATCTGTCTCTTATACACATCTGACGCTGCCGACGAA
>CAMGDO010000156.1 GCA_946042585.1 uncultured Clostridia bacterium | reverse complement strand
ACATTACCTATTCCAATATCAGCGTGACCGATCAGAAATATGGCGAGCTCTTCACCAATCTGACGCTGGGTCCGGGTGAAACGCTCCAGAAGGAAAAGCAGTTTACGCTGAGTGAAACCACCACGTTCAAGTATTCCGTGGTGCTGCCGGACAACACCGGCACCACCAACACCGTTACATCCAACGAGGTGAAGGTGAGTGTGTATGACCCCTCGCAGGTAATGCACCTGAGCGTGATGGCTGAGACGGACAGCACCACTGTGGCGCGCATTCCGGCGGATATCCGCTTCACCGTGACGGTGACCAACAACTCCTCGATGGTAGCCAGAAATGTGTCGATCTATCATGGCGATACCTTTGTGTACACCATCGATTCGCTGTCGCCCTCGCAAAGCGTGTCGATTCAGCGCGATTTCACGCTGTCCCAGGCGGGCAAGTACCGCTTCACCGCCAAGGTGAAGGACTCGCTGGATAATGTGGTGTCCTTTGATTCCAACGAGATTCAGATCACCTATGCCGCGCCCACGGCTACGCCCACCATGGCGCCTGTTGTCACGGTAGCGCCGCTGGTCACGGTGTCCGCGTCGCCCATTGAGGTGCTCGAGCCTGTGACCACGCAGATGAACGAATACCTGCGCATCGCCGCCATGGTGTTCATCGGGCTGTTTGCGGCATCGTTTGTGCTCTTTGTCATCAGCACGGTGATTCGCACCAAGCGCCGCAGCCGGGCCAAGCAGCGCGAGGATTACATCATCCTCAGCGACAAGCGCGACTATACCAGGCCTGCCGATGCTGCGGCTGAAACGGATGCGCCGCTTCCCGAGGATGTGGATGAACCCGCGCCCGTGCAGGAGAAGCAGACGATTGCCAGCAAGCCCTCGGATGATATTCTCAAGGAGATGGCAAAGCCCGCGCCCGTTGTTCAGCAGGGCGACACCGACGGATCCTACCGCCTCACCCGTGAAGCCTCTCAGGAGCATCCTGCCGAGGAAAAGACGGAAGAAAAGGCGGCAGAAATGCCTGAACAGCCCAAACGCCATCGCCGCGCCGGCCGTAAATCGGTCGAGACGCCCAGCGAGGACGAGTAAAAACATCATTGACCGGACTGCCGCGCTGCGCGGCGGTCCGGTGTTTTTTGCCCTGCAATTTCTTTGGGTGGAATGATTGACCTGCCCTGCGGAACGGGGTATAATAAAAGGTGAAATGCGTTTGCGCATTACTACTCGGAAACAGAGGGCAAGGATAATGAGCGAAAATTGTACTCATGATTGTTCAACCTGCGGCAGCAACTGTGCATCGCGTACGGAGCCGCAGGATCTGCGCGAAAAACCCAATGCCATGACGAATGTCAAAAAGATGATCGGCGTGGTCAGCGGCAAGGGCGGCGTTGGCAAAAGCCTGGTCACCTCCATGCTGGCGGTGCTGATGAACCGTCAGGGCTATACCGCCGCCATTCTGGACGCCGACGTCACCGGCCCGTCCATCCCGCAGGCGTTCGGCCTGCATGAACAGGCCACGGGCTGCGAGATCGGCATTTTGCCGGTCAATTCCAAAACCGGCATTCGTGTGATGAGCCTGAATCTTTTGCTGGAGAACGCCTCCGATCCCGTTGTATGGCGCGGCCCGGTGATTGCGGGCGCCGTCAAGCAGTTCTGGACGGATGTGGCCTGGGGCGATGTGGACTTTATGTTTGTGGATATGCCTCCGGGAACGGGCGACGTGCCGCTGACGGTGTTCCAGTCGCTGCCGATAGACGGCATTGTGGTGGTGGCTACGCCGCAGGAACTGGTGGGCATGATTGTGGAAAAGGCCGTGAAGATGGCGGACATGATGAACGTGCCGGTGCTTGGACTGGTGGAGAATATGTCCTCCTTCCGCTGCCCTGACTGCGGAAAGGAACATATGATCTTTGGTCAGAGCCATGCCGATGAGATTGCCAAGGCACATGAAATCGGCACGGTATGCCGCTTGCCCATGAATCCGAAGCTGGCCGCCGCGGTGGATGCAGGTGCGATTGAGCTGATGGAAGAGGAAGGCCTGGACAAACTGGCTGAGAAGCTTGCGGATATGGTGCGGTAACAGATTAACAGATAAAGGCGGCGGAGCGTGTGCTGCGCCGCTTTTCGCGCCGGGACAGGCGCTGCAATTGCTGATGGAATACTGAAGGATGGAGGCGCTTTTATGCGCACGCAATACCTTGCGGCAACGCAGGAAGCCATTGCCCATGCGGCAAAGCTGATACAGGATGGACAGGTGGTGGGCTTTCCCACCGAAACGGTATACGGCCTGGGCGCCAACGCGCTGTCTGACAGCGCTGTGCGCGCCATCTTTGCCGCCAAAGAGCGCCCGGCGGACAACCCGTTGATTGTGCACATTGCGGAATTTGAAGAAATGGCGCCGCTGTGCGAGATCAACGATAGGGCGCGCCGTCTGGCGGACGCATTCTGGCCCGGGCCGCTCACGATGATTCTGCCCAAAAAGGCAATCGTGCCGCAGGTGGTCACGGCGGGGCTGGACAGCGTGGCTGTGCGCATGCCATCGCATCCGGTGGCGCGCGCGCTGATACGGCAGAGCGGGCTGCCCATTGCCGCGCCCAGCGCCAATCGTTCGGGGCGTCCCAGCCCCACGCTTGCGCAGCATGTGCTGGAGGATATGGACGGGCGCATTCCTCTGATTCTGGATGGCGGCGCCTGCGATGTGGGCGTGGAGAGCACGGTGGTGTCTCTTCTGGGCGAGGTGGCCACGGTGCTGCGCCCCGGCGGTATTACGCCGGAAATGATCGCGGCGGTGCTGGGACAGGCGATGGTGGCGGACAGCGTCATGCGCCCGCTTAAGGAGGGCGAGGCGGCGCCTTCACCCGGTATGAAGCACAAGCATTATGCGCCCCGCGCGCATATGACGCTGTATGAAGGCAAGCGAGAGCATGTGGCGGCGCGCATTTGCCGCGAATATGACGAAAACGGCGGGCATGCGCTGATTTTGGCCGGCACGGGCAATCTGCCGCTGTATGGCAGCCGGTGCTGCTATGATCTGGGCCCGGATGCAGCGTCTGCAGCACACCGGCTGTTTGCGGCGCTGCGCACGGCGGATGAACGGCAGGTTTTGCGTGTATACAGCGAGGCGTTCCCGGAAGAAGGCGTGGGGCTGGCGGTGATGAACCGCATGGCGCGCGCTGCAGGATTTGATATTGTGCGGGTGTAAGCTCAGGGCATCAGCGTGAGCACCTGCAAAAGCCCCAGCCCCGGCAGCCCCAGACAGGCTACGCATGCAACGGTGAGCGCATTGACGCCCACGCGCATGCCGGGCAGGAGCGAGGATAGCATCAAGAGCCACACTGCGCATACGGCGCGTGAAAGGGCACGGTGCGCGCGCGAGCCGACGCGCACATGCGCGCATAGCAGCGTAAGCATGCCCAGAAACGCCGCGGTGACCAGTGCAATTTCCATCAAAAACACCTCCATGGCCATCCTATGCCGGCGCAGAGAAACGCATGCGTCGCGCGCAGGCATCCGGCAGGATGGGCCATGGACGAATAGATTCAAAACAAAACAGCCATCCTTCGTATGCCTGTGCATGCGGAGGATGGCTGTTGTGATGACAGGGGAATGCTCAGTGAATCAGGGAGAACCCCATCACCACAAGTCCCAGCACCACCAATACGATGCCCGTTGCGCGGTTGAGCGTTTTGGGCTCTGCCTTGTTGGCAAAAACGGCAGCGATTCTGGCCCAGATGAACGTGAAGACAACACATAGCGCAAGGATGAGCCAATCCGGCGAACCGCCGATGGAGAAATGGGACACGGCTCCGGTGAACGCCGTAAGCGTCATGATGAACACGCT
>CAMGDO010000155.1 GCA_946042585.1 uncultured Clostridia bacterium | reverse complement strand
GTTTTCAAACAGATCGCGCCGGTAAAAGAGCATCTGCGTACTGGGAGTTTCCGGCAGCGCGTAAATATTGTGGGAGAAACGGCCGTAGGTTTCCAGCGTGTTGGGCAGGAACTGTTCGGCAAGGGTGTTGACCTGCGGATCCAGGTTTTCCAGCGGCTCAAAGATTTTTTTGGCAAACCAGCTCATCCAGGTGGCGTCTAGCCGGATGACATCAAAGGGCGTGCTTTCGTCCATGGTGGATAAAAGCATGTGAATGCCGTCATAGGGAAAAACGGATACGCGCACGGGAATACCGGTGTATTTGGTATACATGCGCGCCATGTTTTTGACAATGGCGGCGGTGGGACTATCCAGGGTCATTACGGTCAGCTCGCCCTCTTCGGGCACGGGCGCAGGAATCCAGGTGCGCACGCCGCCTGCGGGCAGAATACGATCCTCGGGCACAAAGCTGTCACGGTCTGTGACCCGGCGGATCAGCTGCTGCGCAGCGGTATGGCCAAGCAGACGGTAATTCAATTCGTATTTTTCAAAATCATTTTCCGGAATGGTGAACAGCGGCGAGAGCGTGTAGATATCCGGCGCGCCGCCAGTGAAAAAGTTCTGATGCACGCTTCGGATGGTGGCGGCGCAGTGATAAAGCGAAGAGAATACCGCCTGCGGCGCGGGATCGGATGAAAGCACATCCAGCGCGAGCGAAGCGCTGTCTACCGGGCGCTTTTCATAATGAACGACATGGCAGCTGCGGGATTCGCGCAGAAAGCCGGACTTGAATTCGCGCGTCACATAGCTGTCGCTGTCGCCCGTGATCAGCGCGGCAAAATCGTAGATGGCTGCCTTTCTCCCCATTTCCCGGCCGATGCGACGGTAATCAAAGCCGATATAGTCATAGCCGACAAAGGGCCGCTGCTCGACAAAGACCACTTCGGCGGGCGAAAAGCCGATCTGCATGTAGGGATCCTGTGCCCCGGAAAGCACGCTGATGACCGCCACGCCTGCGGGATGGGTCGAGCGGATCTCGGTGGCCAGCAGTTCCTCTCGGCGCTCCGAATTGTCGCTCAGATACACGGTGGTCTGATAGCCCATGGATTCCGCATAGACACGGAAGCTGGTGTAGAAATCGCTGTACTGCCTGTCGTCCAGATTGGGCAGCACTACGGACAGCACATTGGATACCGTGCGCCGCAGCTGCTGCGCATTCTGATTGGGCGTATAGCCCAGCTGCGCTGCTGCCTGGTGTACGCGCCTGATTTTTTCGCTGGATACATTTCCGCGTCCGTTGAATACATTGGATACCGTGCCATAGGAGACGCCGGCGAGCTCAGCAATATCCTTGAATGTGGCCATATGTCCTCCGGCGGCATACGGTACGCATGCCGCTTGCTTTCTTTGATGCCTTCATTATATGAAAGCGGCGGCAGCACGTCAATATGTAAAAATCAAAAAATATCAACTGAAATTGAATATAATCAACCAGATTTGATATGCGAAATGAGTGCAATATATTGACACCGCGCAAATCTCTTTGCTAAAATGAAAGAAAGTTGATACATATCAATTATTTGGATAAAAAATCGATAGTTCCCGTCCGGCTGGGACGGTGAGCATAAACAAAAAGGAGGAACCCCCCATGAAAAAACTTCTTGCCCTCATGCTGGCGCTTCTGATGCTGTGCGGCGTGGCTGCGGCGGAAACCGTGTTCCCGCTGTCCAGTGAGCCTGTGACACTGCGTATCATGTGTCGCGTCACCCCGGCTTATCCTGACCAGGATAACAGCAAGGTGTCCTGCATGATCGCCTATGAGCAAATGACCGGCGTGCATATCGAATGGACGAACGTGCCCAAGGCGGTGTTCAACAACACGCTGGCGGCTACCATCAACGATGACGAACTGCCCGACATCATCATGAAGGGCGCCATCTCCAATGCGAATGCCAACGACTGGGGCTCTGAGGGCATCCTGGTTGACCTCAAGCCCTATCTGGAGGAATATGCTCCCAACTTCTACAGCCTGATGAAGCAGTATCCCAGCATTGAGCAGGCTATTACCAACGCCAACGGTGAGATCTTCGGTCTGCCGCAGGTGGTCATTTCCCCCGCCATGCGCGCGCCCGTGAAGCTGTGGTATAATACCAAAGCGCTTGCGGCGGCCGGATACAGTGAATTCCCCACCACTTTGGAGGGCCTGCGTGACATGCTGATGGCTGTCAAGAATACGGACTGGGACAATGACGGCGAGCTCAACGACGTGGGTATTGTGGCCACCGCTGATTATCTGCGCAACTACTTCTACGGCTCCTTCGGCCTGCGCAACCGCGGTGCGCATCACAATGTGGTGGACGTGGATCCCCAGACCCATGAGCTGCGCATCTTCGCACAGAGCGAGAACTTCCGCGCGTGCATGGAATACCTGGCGGATCTGTATGCCAATGGCCTGATCTATCAGGAATTGTTCACCACTGGCAAGGGCAAGGTGTCCGCGCAGTCGGCCTCCGAGGATCTGAGCCTGTTCATTGATACCACGACCTTTGCCGTTCCCATGGCGTTTGTGTCGGACTGGGCGGGCGTGCCCTATCAGCTGGAAGGTCCGGACGGCTTTGCCATCAGCTCTGAAATCCGTTCCAACCTGCATTCCGTCAACAACTTCTGCGTGACGGACGCCTGCGAAGACGTGGGCCTGGCGCTGCGCTGGGTGGACTATTTCTACAGCGAGGAAGGCGCGCGCTTCTTCCTGTGCGGTGTGGAGAATCAGGACTGGGAAGTGAAGCAGGACGGCACCGCCTACTTTACCGACGCGGCGCTGGCGACCCGTACCAGCGACATGACCGAGGATAACTTCAAGGCGCAGTTTGGTATGTGGGCAGGCGGCTCTGTGCCCGCTGCCTTCTATGACAATCTGTTTGGCGCTGAATATGAGGAGCAGCCCATGGCGATGGCAGTGGCGATGCTGAACTGCGCTTCCGACGTGGTCTGGCCCTTCTTCAACTGGACGGACGAGGAAACCAAGATCATCAACACCGTGGAAGCCGATATCAAGACCTTCATCAACAACAGCTTTGCCCAGATCGTGGCGGGCGAGCAGGAATTGACCGACAGCTGGTGGAATAACTTCGTATCGCAGATTGACGCCATGGGTGCCGAGAAGCTGCTCAAGGTGTACGAGGAGGCTATTTCCCGCGTATTCCCCGACGGTAATTTCTAAGGAATATAGTTCTTTCCTGCCGGGCACAGCGATGTGCCCGGCAGGATTGCGCATTTCTGCACGGACGGAGGCTGGCACATGACAAACAACCGTATCATTCCCCGCAGAAGCTCCTGGAAAAGAGCGCTGTGCAAATACTGGCAGCTGTACCTGCTGCTGATCCCGGTGATCGTATACTATATTGTTTTTAAATACAAGCCGATGGTGGGCGTGCAGATCGCTTTCCGTGATTATAAGCTTCGCAAGGGTATGTGGCACAGCCAATGGGTGGGCTTTGAGCATTTTCGCCGCTTCTTCTCCAGCTACTGGTGCTGGCCGGTGATCCGCAACACCCTGGCACTGGGATTTCTGTCGCTGATCTTCTGCTTTCCCATTCCCATCTGCATGGCGCTGATTTTCAACGAGCTGAAAAGCCAGCGGGTGAAAAAGACCATGCAAACCATTACCTACGCGCCGCACTTCATCTCCACCATCGTGGTGGTCGGTATGCTGATTGCCATGTGCTCGCCTTCGACGGGCATTGTGAACAAGCTGCTGGTGAAAATCGGCGTGTTCAGCGAACCGCTGTATCTGATGGGCAGCGGCAAGTATTTCCGCCTGATGTACATTCTATCCGCCATTTGGAAGGATGCGGGCTGGAATG
>CAMGDO010000154.1 GCA_946042585.1 uncultured Clostridia bacterium | reverse complement strand
ATAAGAGACAGGTACGTCACCAGATACTGTTCGGAAATCGAACAGTATCTGGTGACGTACTGATAACCTACTGACGATTCGTGCCGGCAGGCGGAAAGAGGTGCGCCCCATGGTAAAAATCATCGTGGCGTTTGCAAATCAGGAAAAGTGCGCGCGATATGCGGGCGTACTCGAGGAGGCGGGGCTGCCGGTTTTCCGGCACTGCGCCTCCTTCAGTGAGGTCAGACGGGCGCTGGATGAATGCGGCGACGGCGTGGTGGTGTGCGCCTGCCGGATGCCGGACGGCACGCCGGACGCGCTGGCGTGGGATATTGGCGAACGCGCGGCCATTCTGGCGGCAGGCACGCCTGAACAGCTGCAGATGTGCGAGAACCCGGGGATTTTTCGCCTGAGCGTGCCCTGCTCCAAGGGAGAGGTGGCCAGTGCCGTGAGCATGCTGGTACAGCTCAGGCAAATGCGGCTGCCGCACCGCGGGGAAAACGAAAATCAGCTGATATCGCAGGCAAAGGAATACCTGATGCGCCAGCACAGCCTGACAGAGCCCGAGGCGCATCATTATCTGCAGAAGGGCGCTATGAACAGGGGCATGAAGCTGGCGGTTTTCGCCGCGCAGCTGCTGAAGAATGCCTGATTGCAAAGACGGCATGAATGATGGGGGATTAAGCATGAAGAAGTACATTTTCGTCACCGGCGGCGTTGTATCAGGTCTGGGAAAGGGAATCACGGCAGCCTCTATCGGCCGCCTATTGAAGTCGCGCGGGCTGAAGGTGGCTGCGCAGAAGCTGGATCCCTACATCAATGTGGACCCCGGAACCATGAGCCCTTATCAGCACGGCGAGGTGTATGTGACGGAGGACGGCGCGGAAACCGATCTTGATCTTGGTCACTATGAACGCTTTATTGATGAGGATCTGAACAAGTTTTCCAACCTGACGACGGGCAAGGTGTATGCCAACGTGATTTCGCGCGAGCGTCAGGGCGGATATCTGGGCAGCACGGTGCAGACCATTCCGCATATTACGGATGAAATCAAGCGCTTTATCTACAGCGTGGGTGAAAAAACGGACGCTGATGTGGTGATTACTGAAATCGGCGGTACCATCGGCGACATCGAAAGCCAGCCGTTTATCGACGCCATCCGCCAGGTAGGCCGCGAGGTGGGACAGGATAATTCCCTGTATGTTCATGTGACGCTGGTGCCTTATCTGAAAGCATCGGGAGAGCATAAATCCAAGCCGACGCAGCATTCGGTGAAGGAATTGCAGGGCATGGGCATTGCGCCGGATATTATTGTGCTGCGCACGGATGAGAAAATCACGGATGAAAGCATTTTCCGCAAGGTGGCGAGCTTCTGCAATGTGTCGTCCGACTGCGTCATTGAGAACCTGACGCTTCCCGTTCTGTACGAGGCGCCGCTGATGCTGGAAGAGGCGCATCTTTCCGATATTGTCTGCCGTGAGCTGCATATCGATGCGCCTGCGCCCGATCTGCGTGAATGGACGGAAATGGTGGAGCGCGTGCGGCATCAGAGCGGCAGCGTGCGCATCGGACTGGTGGGAAAATATGTGCAGCTGCATGATGCCTATCTGTCTGTCGCCGAGGCGCTGCGGCATGCCGGCTATGCGCTGGATGCCAAGGTGCATATTGACTGGATTGATTCGGAGAATCTGACGGCAGATAACTACGAGGAAGCGCTCCAGCACCTGGACGGCATTATTGTGCCGGGCGGCTTTGGGCAGCGCGGTATTGAAGGAATGATTCTGGCGTCGCACTATGCGCGCGAGCATCATGTGCCGTATTTCGGGATTTGTCTGGGCATGCAGATTGCCGTGATTGAATTTGCGCGGTATGCAGCCGGTCTGGATAAGGCCAATTCGCATGAGTTTGACGAATGCACCCCCTATCCGGTGATCGATTTCATGCCGGGTCAGAGCGATGAGGTGGACAAAGGCGGCACGCTGCGCCTGGGCAGCTATCCCTGCTGCATTGAAGCGGATACCACCATGGCGCGCTGCTATGGCTGTGATCACATCGGCGAACGCCACCGTCATCGCTATGAATTCAATAATGACTATCGGGAAATGCTGCAGCGCGCTGGGCTTACGCTCAGCGGCATCTCGCCCAACGGGCATTTGGTGGAAGCGGTGGAAGTGACGGAGGATGCATTCTATGTGGGCGTGCAGTTCCATCCCGAATTCAAGAGCAGGCCGAACAAGCCGCATCCTTTATTCCTTGGATTTATCGGTGCAGCGCTGGAAAAGGGAAACAAAAATGCCTGAACGGGCAAAAGCGTTTGTATTTGTGGTGTATTTCCTCTTGACAGCGGGCATGGATATCCGTATAATGGCTACAATACCACAGGGGAAGGGAGTAAGCGCTGTGAGTAATCGCGTTCATCTGATGGCTATGCGCATGGGCATGTGCATGATGTGCATGTGCTCTGATTTCTCATGCGCTTGCCGCCGGGCTTAATTCCCGGGATTCACAAGAAAATGTGAGGGCATCCGCATGGATCGCCCTCTTTTTGATTCGTTGGAATGGAGTGGATGACGATGATATTCAGGCCGATTGGCGGGGTGTGCGACCGAATGCGGCAAATCACCCGAAACGCGTGACGATATAAACTCTCATAAAAAACAAATAAAAGGAGAAGAACCATGAAAAAGCATGTGAAAAAGATCATCACCCTGGCGCTGGTCGCGCTGCTGCTGTCTGTGAATGTGAGCGCTTTTGCCGCTCCGCTGCTCATCGGCGTGCCGGATGACGGCACCAACCAGTCCCGCGCTATCAAGCTTCTGGAAACCGCCGGCCTGATCACCGTGGATCCCGCCGTTGGGTACAGCCCCGAAATCAAGGACATTACCTCCTACATCTACGACATCGAAGTGATGCCCATCTCTGCCAACACCCTGACCGCCACGCTGCCGGACTTTGCCGCCAGCACCATCAACGGCACCTACGCTGTGCCCTACGGACTGATTCCTTCCAAGGACGCTCTGATCATTGAAAGCCAGAACGAAGGCAGCGGTAATCCCTACGTGAACATCATCGTAGCCCGCACCGCCGAGAAGGACAGCGAAACCTACAAGACCATCGTGGAAGCCTACCATACCCAGGAAGTGGCCCAGTACCTGCTGCTCAAGTACAACGAAGCTTACTTCCCCGCCTTCCCCTACGATACCGAATTCACCGCGGGTGAAGAGTTCCTGGCCGGCATCGACGAGTATGTCTCCGACAAGGCTGGCAAGACTGTAGTGAAGGTTGGCGTGTGCGGCTCTGCCAACGGCCAGTGGAACGCTGTGCAGAAGATTCTGGACGAGCGCAACGCGAACATCTACATCGAACTGGTTGAATTTGACGCCTACAACCTGCCCAACGAAGCGCTGCACAGCGGTGAAATCGACCTGAACGCCTTCCAGCATGTGTCCTTCCTGGAGAAGGACTGCGCGGGCAACAACTTCGACCTGACCGTGATCGCCGACACCCTGATCGCTCCTCTGTCTCTGTACTCCAAGCAGTTTGACAGCCTGGACGCGCTGAAGAATGCGGCGGGCCTGGTCAAATAATCAACCAGATAATACCGCAGCGGCGTTATGCAAGATGACGCCGCTGCTTTGAATGAGAACAGAGGATAAGACGGATGATTGAAATCAAGCATTTGAAAAAAACATATCACCTGAAAACGGGCGATGTGTTTGCACTGCGCGATGTGAGCCTGACCATTCACGAGGGAGAAATCTACGGCGTGATCGGCTATTCCGGCGCGGGAAAAAGCACGCTGGTGCGCTGCGTCAATCTGCTGGAAACGCCCGACGAGGGCGAGCTGGTTTTCGCTGACAGCC
>CAMGDO010000153.1 GCA_946042585.1 uncultured Clostridia bacterium | reverse complement strand
ACGTCTCGTGGGCTCGGAGATGTGTATAAGAGACAGCCCAAAAAGCGCGCCGAGAAGCCTGCTGCAGAAGCGGTGACAGAGAGCCCCGCCGAGGAGAGCAAGCCTGCCGCTGAAAAGAAGAGCGGCAGAAAGAACGGCGAGCGCAAGCCCCGTCCGGCGCAGCAGCCTGTGGAAAAGAAGGCTGTGACGCCTGCCGAGCAGGCTGATCCGGAAACGGCTGCGGGACGTGCACAGGCCTTCCTGCAGGAGCTGACCCATCTGATGGGCGTGGAAGTGTCCGTCGCCGTCAATACCGATGAAGACGGCAATGTGCGTGTGAATATGGAAGGCGATTCTCAGGGCATTTTGATTGGCCGCCGCGGCGAAACGCTGGATGCGCTGCAGTATCTGACCAGCCTGCAGGTGAACAAGGGCCGCAGCGATTACACCCGTGTGACGCTGGATACCGAGGGCTATCGTGCCCGCCGTGAGGAAGCGCTGATTCGTCTGGCCAACCGGATGGCGAACCGTGCGGTCAAGACCGGCCGCCGCGTTTCCATGGAACCCATGAATCCCTATGAGCGCCGCATTCTGCATTCCGCGCTGCAGGGGAACACGGCTGTCACCACGCATTCGGAGGGCGAAGAGCCCAACCGTCATGTTGTCATCACGGTGAATAAGCCGCCCAAGACGCCCAAGGCAGCGCCTGCGCAGACTGCGCCGGAAGCTGTGGAAGCGCCGCAGGAAAATCAGGAGTAAGCAAAACAAAAACCCCCGTTCCCAAGTGGAACGGGGGATTCTTTATGCCTCTGTGCTGAAGCGGTAGATCGTCTGCGTTTCGTATGTTTCGCCTTTGCGCAGAATGACGCTGGGGAAGGCGGGCTGGTGAATGGCATCGGGGTGATGCTGCGTTTCCAGCGCCAGACCGGCGTAGGGGCCATAATGGCGTCCGTCCGCTCCCTGCACGTTGAAGCCCTGACCGGTGTAGAGCTGGATGCAGGGCTCTGTGGAGAAAACCTGCATGCAGCGCCCGCTCTTTTCGTCGCGCAGCACGGACAGGCAGCGCATGCCCTCGCCGGATATGGCGAAATTAAAGTCATAGCCGTTCTTCTTGACCATCATCGGGTATTCGGCGCTGCGCGACAGACCGTCGCGGATTTTCAGCGGCGTGCGCAGATCAACGGGCAGGCCGTCCACCGGAATATCCGTGCCTATGGGAATCAACGCGTCATCGGTGGGTGTGATATGGCCGGCGTTGATTTGCAGCGTGTGATCCAGTATATCGTTTGTATCGCCCAGATTGAAATAGGCGTGATTGGTGAGGTTGCACAGCGTATCATGGTCGCTTTGGGCGGTGTATTTGATGCTGAGTTCGTTTTTGTCCGACCAGCCAAAGGTGACGGAAACCGACAGCTCGCCGGGGAAGCCCTCTTCACCAGCGGCGCTCACATAGGTCATGGTGACCAGATCGCCGTCATCACTTTCGCCGCACTGTGCCGTCCACCAGTGCCGGTCAAAGCCGTAAATGCCGCCATGCAGGGTGTTGGGACCTTCGTTGGCGGAAATTTTGTATTCCTGACCGTTCAGCATAAAGGAAGCGCCGCCGATGCGGTTGCCCACGCGGCCGATGGTAGCGCCGATATAGGAACTGTCCGGCGTGGCATAGCCTGAGACGTCGTCAAAGCAAAGGCTGACATTGGCAAGCTTGCCCATTCTGTCGGGCACATGGATGCCGACAATGCGCGCGCCCCAGTCGCACAGCGATACGGATGCGCCGCAGCGGTTGGTCATCGTGTAGAGCGAGGCGGCGCGGCCGTCCGCAGTCTGCCCGAAAGAAGAAACTGAGATGCTCATTGTATATACCTCCTGAATAGTGGATGGATAGAATCTGCGAAAATGCCGCATCCTAATCCCAAACGAAAATGTTGGGGGGAGCTGAGATGGAACGAATGTATCGAAATGCGCTGCTGCTGGCGCTGTCGGGGCTTGTGCTGATGATGGTGACCGGCGTGTATTTTGAGCATCAGACGGAAATGGAAAGCGTGGAGCGGGTGCTGCTGGCGCAGACGGAGACCTATGCGGTGTATGCGGGCGGCAGCATACCGTCCGGACGCAGCGTGCAGTATGACGCAGACAGGCTCTATCAGGGAAAAATGCTGTGCGTGAGCGCAGCTTATCCGCTGCCTGACGGCATGCCCGCGCAGCAGGCGCGCAATGTGCGGCATATGGTGGGGCTGTATGTGCCGGCGGCGGAGAATGTGACGCTGTCGGAGGAAGCCATTTATGCGCTGTGCGCGATGGTGGAGGAAAATCCGCTGATCGGCACATGGATTATGGATGGCATGCGTTCGCCGCAGCAGCAGTCGCAGCTGCAGCGCGAAACGTTTGAGACTTATCTGAATACCATGCCGGTGGCGCAGGCCATGGCGCGGGCGGTGCGGGATGTGCCCGCTAGCGGGCAGAGCGAGCACCAGCTATCGGATTGCTTTGACGTGAGATTGAACGGCGCGCACGACTGGTCGCAGACGGACGCGCTGCTGCGCACGCAGGATGGCCGCTGGCTGCAGGAAAACTGCTGGCGTTTTGGCTTTGTGCGCCGTTATCCGCCCGAAAAGACGGAAATAACCGGCGTTGAGAACGAAACGCTGCACTTTCGTTATGTGGGCACGGTGCATGCCGCCGTAATGCATGCAACGGGCTGGTGCCTTGAGGAATACCTGCAGGCGCTTCATGGCAACGGAGTGATTACTCTGGAAACACAGGATGGCGTGCAGGCGTATGTGCAGTGCGTGCAGATGAACGCAAGCGGCGCGGCATTCGTACTCCCTCCGGAATATGACGCCGCGCCGAGCGCAGATAATATGGGCTATGCCGTGTGCGCGCTGACGCCTCTGTCAGGCTTTGGCATTTGAGCCGTCCATTTCCAGCAGGGCCGCCAGACGGTCTGCGCCGTTTTTGCAGCCTTCTTTCTGGATGGCGGCACGCAGGCTGTCCGCTTTTTCGTGGGCGGCCTGTGTCTGCAGGCGTTCCGCCTTGCGCGTGAAGGAGTGGCAGGGCTTGATCAGGCCGTTCTCCGTCAGGCTGATCCGGGCGGTCGCCAGGCGGCTGAGCTCGTCCGTCAGGGCCGTTTCGTTTTCGCCGAGCACGGCCAGTATGGTGAGCGTGCCCCCCTCGCGCAGCGCGCGCGCCGCGCCAAACAGATGGCGCGCCCTGTTGAGTGCAGGAACGGTGATGCCGCTGGGCAGCGTGACGGCGGATTGCGGCGCGGCCTCGTTGCCGGCGCGCACCAGCGCCGACAGGCTGTCAATCACCAGCACGGCGTCCTTTTTCTGCTCGGCAATGCGCATGGCGCGTTCCAGCGCCATATCGGCCACGCGCAGAAGACTGTCGGCAGTTTCGTCGAAGCTGACGCAAAGCACATCGCCGGGCAGGCTTTCGCGGGCCAGGGTCACATCCTCCGGGCGCTTGCCCAATAGCAGGGTGATGAGCTGCGCCTTGTCATGCTGGCTGTGAATGGCCTGCGCAATTTCTGCGAGCGCGCTGTCCGGCTCCATGCCGTCAGGCACGGTGATCAGCGCGCGCTGACCAAAGCCGATGGGGGAAAATAGATCGATTGCGCGCAGCAGGGCGCTGCTTTCATTCGCCTTGCACAGCGTCATGGGCCGGGAGGGGTATTCGGCGGTCAGCGACTCAAAGGATACACGCTCCATAGAGGTGTCCTCCGGGTCGGTACCGTTGATTTCGGTGATGTAGAGCAGCGCGCCATAGCGATCGTTTTCACGCTGCGGGCGCACTTTGCCCGTGATATGGTCGCCGTTGCGGAGCTTGAAGCGGCGAATCTGCGCATTGGACACATAGATATCATTGCGCCCGGGCAGATAGTTGTCCATGCGCAGGAAGCC
>CAMGDO010000152.1 GCA_946042585.1 uncultured Clostridia bacterium | reverse complement strand
GACGGCACATCGGCAATGAAATCCGCGCCGGCCTTTCGCAGCGCCTCCGCCGTGTGAAAGCCCCACGTCACGCCCACAGCCTTCGCCCCGGCATTCTTGCCGGTGACCATAGCAATGGTGTGGTCGCCGCAATAGAGCGTTTCCTCCGGCTTCACGCCGTAATGCTGCATCAGCTTGATCAATTCATCCGGCGCAGGCTTGAGCACCATGCCGGGATGATCGCTGATGACCACATCCAGCATGCTTTCATCAAAGCACGCGCCGCACAGCTTGTCGGCAATGGCCTTGGCCTTGTTGGTCACAATGGCGGTATGAATGCCCGCAGACCGCAGCGCGCGCAGCATCTCGGGCACGCCGTCGTATGCCTCTGTCAGATACAGGAAATCCGCTTCATAGGTGCGCAGCCAGTCGTTCATCATCTCATCATGCTCCGACATGGGCGCACCGGCAGCCGCGCACAGGTTATTCCACAGCGCTCTGGCGCCGCCGCCTGCCAGATGCCGGTATTCATCCACCTGAAAGGGCGCATAGCCGAATTTTTTGAGCGTTTCGTTGGCAAAGTGCGCAATGGAGCGCAGTGAGTTGAGGGTCGTTCCGTCCAGATCAAAAATACACAGTCTGATCATGCCTGCTCCAGCAGCCGCATCACTTCGAAGGCGTAGCGGCCATTTATATCCTTCAGATGATCGGGAGAGTAGTTATTGATGAAGGGTTCCAGAATCAGCGCGCCGTCATAGGAGATATCCCGCATTGCAGCGATGACACGCGGCCAGTCGATGGTGCCCTCCCACGGGAGCAGGTGCAGATCGTCCTTGGCCCGGTTGTCGGCAATATGCGTGCAGTGCAGGCGATGCCCCACCGTGTGAAGCGGCTCCCACTGATCGCCGCCCTTGTAGTACATATTGGCGTGACCGGTATCCCAGCACGCGCCCACGCGGTCGTCATGATAGCTGTCGATGTATTCCACCAGCTCTTCCGCTTTGGCAAAATGCCCCGCGTTCATGTTCTCAAAGGCGATGTTCACGCCCTTTTTGAGCGCATAGTCCACCAGCGGATCGTATTCCTTGTGATTCTCCTGAATCAGGGTTTCCAGGTCCATCTCCTCGCGCAGGGGATAACGGTCGGGATGCACCACAGCCCATGGGAAGCCGATGACCGCCGCCACATCCACGGCGCGGTAGAACATTTCAATATAGAAGGCATAGTCCTCTGCGGTCTGCCATTTGGTCTTCTTGGATTTGAAGGGCAGATGGCACTGGGGCAGCGACAGCCCCAGATCCTGCGCGGTCTGCGCAATCTGCTCGGCATCCCTCTGCCAGGTGGGCAGATGCAGCGTGGTTTTATACGCGCAAAGCTGGCACAGATTCAAATCGGCATTGGTAAAGCCCGCCCGGCGGATGCGCGTGAGGCTTTCGATATAGCCAATATGCTCATCTGTGCCCAGCTGTTCGCGAAACAGAATGGACATGGTGCCAAATTGCATGGTAGATTCATCCTTTCTTCATTGACTGACCCATTGCATGCGGCTCAGCCCTTGATCGAGCCGATCATCACGCCCTTGACAAAGTAACGCTGCAGGAAGGGATAGAGCACCATCATGGGCAGGATGGCGACGATGGCCACGGAGTACTTGATGGTCTGCGCAATCTTCATGGCTTCGAGCATATCCTCCGGGTCGTTTGTATCCATGGCGACGCTCTTGCTGGCCAACAGGATATCGCGCAGGAACATCTGCAGCGAATACTTGCTCTGCGTGTTCAGATACAGAAGAGACGTCATATAGTCGTTCCACTGCGCCACGCAATAATACAGCGCAATAACCGCAATGATGGCGCCAGAGAGCGGAATGACCACTTCAAAGAAGTACCGCCCGTTGGTACAGCCGTCGATCTCCGCCGCCTCCCACAGCTCCTGCGGCAGCGTATTGGCAAAGAAGGTTCTTGCCACCAGCAGATTATGCACAGAGAAGCTCAGCATGAGAATCACGGTCAGCCCTTTGTCGATCATGTTCAGATTGCGGATCAGGATATAGGTGGGAATCATGCCGCCGCTGAAATACATGGTAAATACATAGTATTTCAGAATGAACTTGCGGCCCACAAAGTCGGGGCGCGACAGCGCATAACCGGCCGGGATGGTCAGGCACAGGCCGACAATGGTGGTGCCGATGGCATAGATAAAGGTGTTCTTGTAGCCGGTCAGCACGCGGGGATCCTCCAGCACCATCTCATAGCCGCGGAAGGTGATCTCCTTGGGCAGCAGAATGACCTTGCCGCTCGTCACAGCCGAGGAGGAAGAGAAAGAGGCGATAAAGATGAAGTAGATCGGATACAGCACCACCAGCAGACACAGAACGCAGATGATGGTCACAATCACGTCAAATACCATGTCAGATTTTGATTTTCTCTTCATAAGCCCCTCCGTCTCACCACAGACCCGAGCCGGTCAGCTTGCTGGAAATCTTGTTGACGCTGATCACCAGCAGGAAGTTTATGATATTGTTGAACAGGCCTACGGCGGTGGACAGGCTGTACTGTCCCTTCTGCAGACCCATCTTGTACACATAGGTAGAAATGATTTCCGATACGCCCAGGTTCAGGTCATTCTGCAGCAGATACGCCTTCTGGAAGCCGATGCTCATGATGCGGCCGCAGCGCAGGATCAGCAGAATCACGATGGTGGGCAGAATCGAAGGAATATCGATGTGCCAGATGCGCTGCAGACGGTTTGCGCCGTCCACGGTGGCCGCCTCATGCAGCTCAGGGCTCACGCCCGCCAGCGCGGCAATATAGATCACCGCGTTATAGCCCGAGGTACGCCACACGCCGCTGCCGACATACAGCGGACGCCAGTATTCCTCATAGTTCATGAAATCGATGGCGTTTCCGCCGAGTATCTTGATGATCTGATTGACGATACCCGTGGAAGAGAAGAACGTGGTCAGCATACCGCACATAACCACAACGGAGATGAAATAGGGCGCATAGGTGATGGACTGCGTCGATTTGCGCAGCCAGCGAATGGGCGTGTAATGGATAATCAGTGCCAGCACGATGGGCACGGGGAACATCATCAGCTCATAGAAGGACAGAATCAGCGTGTTGCGAATCAGTTCCCAGCAGTTGTAGGAAGTGAGGAATTTCTCAAAATACTTCAGCCCCACCCAGGGCGAATTCCAGATTCCGCGCGCCGGTTTATAATTGCGGAAGGCGATCTGAATGCCGTAGAGCGGGCCATAATGGAAGATGGTGATATACAAAAAGCTGGGCAGCACAAACAGATACAGCGTCCAGTTGCGCAGCACATTTTTCTTGAACCGTCTCCATAGGATTGATGCACGTGCCTGCATATAGTACCCTCCCGGATCAAAACGACAGCCGCCGGAGCCTGAGAAAAGCGCTGCCCTTTGTTTCTCTTATGCTAAAACGCAGGGTGTGCGGCAGCAAAGCGCCACACACCCGCGCTCATTTGCATCAGCCTGAGCTGAGCAGGATCAATGGTCTTAGTCGTTGCGGGTCATATAGTCGTTGAACAGTTCGACATAGTGCTCCAGATCGAGCTTCTTTTCAAGGTTCTTGCAGTAGGCATCCCAATCCGCATCGGTGAAGCCCTTCACGATGGCGTTCGCCTTGAAGGAATCCACATAGGTATTGATCGCCAGGTTCATTTCGTCCAGCTCCTGCAGCAGCTCCTCATCCCAGAAGCCATAGCGCATCACAGCCGTGCGAACCGTCGCGGGATCCACCATTTCATCAATCACCTTATAGAACCAGGCGCGGCCGCCGCCCTTGACTTCGGTCGCCGGATCCTCCACCTTGCGATCCTCATAGATGCCACCATAGGAAAGGCCATACAGATGCATGGAGTAGGTCTGACGATACTTGCCGTAAG
>CAMGDO010000151.1 GCA_946042585.1 uncultured Clostridia bacterium | reverse complement strand
ACGTTTCCGCGCTGACGCACCGCCATCCCCGCTCGCAGATGGGCTGCGGCATCTACGCGCTGATCCTGATGGAGCTGTGTGACGGCAGGGGCATTGCGGGCATTCAGGCGGGCATCGACAGGGCGAAGGAATACTATGAAGCGCACCCGGCGTTCTCCAAGGAGCTGGGCAGCTATGCGCGGATTCTCAGCTGCGCCTCCATTACGGACTTCGCCAAAACGCCGGAGGACGAAATCAAAAGCGGCGGCTATGTGGTTTCCACGCTGGAAGCCGCGCTATGGTGCGTGCTGAATACGGACAATTACCGCGACTGCGTGCTGAGAGCCGTCAATCTGGGCGACGACACCGACACCGTTGCGGCGGTAGCGGGCGGTCTGGCGGGCTGTCTGTACGGCATGGAGAGGATTCCGGGCCGTTGGCTTGCCGGTCTGCGAAAGGCGGAGAACATTGAGGCGTTGTGCAGGGCGTTTGTGGATTCGCTGGAGGAAACCGTCGAACGCTGACTGACATAACTGTGAAGAAAGGAGCGTTCATCATGGCGAAGCTCAAAGCGTTTGATTACAAGAAGGCCGAGGCCGATCTGGACGGCGTCGGCGCGCATCACCCGGATGAAATCTACTCCTATCATTCCGAGAAGGCCGTCCGCAGCTACATGAAGGAGCACGGGCTGAACCCCGACAAATACTACAAGCCGGACGGGAAGAACAATTCGTCCGGCTCAAAGGACAACGATAACGGCGGCTGCTATCTCACGACCGCCTGCGTTGCGGCGCGGGGACTGCCGGATACCTGCGCTGAGCTTCAGACGCTGCGCGCCTTCCGCGACGGTGTTCTGGCCCATCGGCCCGGCGGACGGGAGGAGATTGAGCGGTACTATCAGATGGCCCCCGGCATTGTGGCGGCGATCAATCAGCGGAAGGACGCCGCGCAGATCTGGAACCGCGTGTATGAGGAGCTGGTGGAGCCGTGCGTGAGGATGATTCACGAAGGGAAGGATGAGGAGGCGTACCGGCTGTATAGGGCGTATACTATGGATCTGGGCGAGGAATACGTATGAACAGGTTTTCAGAAAAAATATTGGCTCTTCCCGTGAGTGTACCGCACCCATGATGAGCGGGGCATTCTGACGCCGATTGACAAAACAAGGATAATGTGGTATATAGTTGCCATCATTTCGCATGAAAAAAAGGCGCCACAATGGCCGCTGTTGAACAGAAAGCTACAGCCGCAGAGTTCACTAAGAATGGGCTGACAGAGGCTGCGAGAAGGGCGAGAGTCAAACGCCGAAAACAATAGTATATAGGAAAAGAGTAGACGCGATTGACGATTGGCTAAGAAACTTGAAGGTGTTTGAGAGCCGCGGCGAGGTGTCCCAGCCCCTTGGACTGGTGAAGATCACGCTGCCTTCTTCCGTGCTGGAGGGATACGTTTGGCCGAGGATGGCACGGAAACGGCGCTGGAAGTGACATTGGAGAATGGGAACGCCGCGTTCCTGCTGGACTTTGACGAAGATCAGACGCCTGTGCGGGTGATTCGCCTTGTGCCGCTGGCATGAGGCACTTCCCGACCGGCGATGAAATAGACAGAATAATGATTCCGGAGGGATGAGACATGAAGAAATGTTGGATTGTTCTTGCGGTTCTGCTGCTGGCACTGCTTGCATTGCCGGCAATGGCAGCAGACGGCACCAGTGGATGGTGCGACAACTGCAACAAGCAGACGACGGGCGTATGGTGGGATTTGTACGAGACTGCCAATATGCAGTACAACGAAACGCAGCATACCACCAAGCTGTTCCAGTGTGACAAGTGCCGCTCTGCGACCTATACCTGGGCTGATCATGAGTGGCAGGATGCCACCTGTGCCGCTCCGGAAACGTGCCTGGCCTGCGGCGCAACCCGGGGCGGCAAGAAGGCGCACAACTATGAGTGGATTCCCGGTTCGCAGAAACCGGCGACGTGCACCACGCCCTTTTATCTGGGAACCTACATATGCAAGTGCGGCGCGATTGACCCCAGAAGCGGTCAGCCCCAGGGTGAACCGCTGGGACACGAGGGCGAGGGCGACGGCGGCTACTGGCGGACAATCGGCGGGAAGAAATGCAAGGATGCAACGGAGATCGGCCTGTACTGCGGCCGTCCCAACTGCGGCGAAGTGCTTGAAAAGAAAAGCGTGACCCCGGCTAAATGCCATGCACCGAATCTGGTGCAGGGCACGCCCAGAATAGAGCCCACCTGCGAATCCATCGGCTACACGGCTCATTCCTATTGCAGGATGTGCGATACTGAGTATGGCTTCAAAGAGATCCCCGCGCTTGGTCACGACTATGAAAACGGTGAGTGGAGAGTGATTACGGAGCCTACCTGCCAGGGAATTGGCTGGATAGGACTCTACTGCGCACGTGAAGGCTGCACCAAATACGAGCATGCAAAGTCTGTTCCCAAGGTTGACCATAGCTGGTACCAGATATTTGATGGACATCCTGCCACCTGCACAGAAACCGGTGAAACAGAATCCTATGCTTGCAGATTCAAATACTGTACAGAACACATATGGGGAGAGGAAATACCGGCGCTCGGTCACACCGGAGTAGGTGCGGAATGGGAGGTTACCAAGGAAGCGACCTGTGAGGAAGAGGGCGAAATGGTGCTGCGCTGCACTCGAATCAACAGGGGCTGGAGATGCAATCAAGTGGTGGAAAGCCAGGTGATTCCCAAGGCCTGCAATCCGGCTGACCTGGAGCTGCTGGAAGAAGCGATTCCCGTGACGTGCGAAACCTATGGGCGCACTGCCAAATACCATTGCTCGCGGTGCGACTCGATCATCGGCGGCGAGCGCATTTCGCCGCGCGGTCACTACTATTCTACCGAATCCCAGAGCGAAAAGGTTGTCATTCCGGCCACCTGTGAGATGGAAGGGCTGAAGGTGAACAATTTCTGCCTCAACCCTGGCTGCACCTCCGGCGAATACAGCACGATTCCGGCACTGGGGCATCACTTTGTGACGTTGGAAGCCAAAGCGAACACCTGCACCGAATACGGCTGGGATGCCCATGAAGCCTGCGACCGGGAGGGCTGCGGCTTCAGCGCTCCCCATGAAGAGTATGGTGCAAAGGGGCATGACATCGAGTCACATACCGCGCAGGCGGCTACCTGCACTGAGATTGGCTGGGACGCCTACGACACCTGCTCCCGCTGCTCCTATAGCACCTATGTGGAGCTGCCTGCGCTGGGGCACGAAACCGTGCATTACGATGCGCAGACTGCCACCTGCACGACGGGAGGCTGGAGCGAGTACGACGGCTGCACGCGTTGCGACTACAGCACGGAGCATAAGGTGTACGAGGCGAAGGGACACCTGCTTGAGCTTGTCTCCGCGCAACTGAGTACCTGTCTGGAGATTGGTTGGAACGAATACGAGACCTGCCTGCGCGACGGCTGTGATTATTCCACCTATATGGAGCTGCCTGCACAGGGGCATAAGAACATGCACTATGACGCGCAGAAGCCGACCTGCGAACAGCTGGGCTGGGAAGAATTTGACATATGCAGCCGCTGCGGATACAGTACCTTTACGGAAATCCCTGCGCTGGGGCACAAGACAGTGAAGTATTCGGGAAAGGCGCCGACCTGCACCGGCATCGGCTGGAACGCCTATGAAATCTGTCAGCGCGAGGGCTGCAGCTATAACACCTACCAGGAAAAAGCCGCAAAAGGTCATCTGATTGTGAATATCGGCGGAAAGACGCCCACCTGCACCAAGCCCGGCTGGGACGCCTTTGAAATCTGCCTGCGCCTGGGCTGCGGCTATACCACCTATTCCGAGCGGCCTGCGCTGAACCATTGGTATGGCGAGTGGACGCCCAATAGTAACGCCACCAACACGGCGTCCTGCCTGCGCGCCTGCGGGCAGGTATATACGCAAGACTGCGAGCGGTTTGGCTTTGCGCTGCGGATGGACGGCGTGCGCACGCAGA
>CAMGDO010000150.1 GCA_946042585.1 uncultured Clostridia bacterium | reverse complement strand
TACCGCGGGCTGATTGCCTGGATGATGGTCTTTCTGGCGCTGGCTGCGTTGAGCTGCGCAGGATTTCTGTATACCCGCAATTATCTGGAGAATCGTGCGGAACAGAACAAGGCTGAAGTGGACAAAATCAACGCTGAGAGAACAAAAGAGTATATTGCCGCGGTGGCGGAGCTGCAAAGCCAGCAGGCTTCTCAGAAGGTGGATAAATCCTGGCCCACGCCTGCATCTGACGGCTGGGACGTGATTGACCTGATGACCTTCCCGGTGAGCAGCGGAAGCGAACGGGCTGTCACCCGAAAGGACATGCTGGCGGGCGGCTTGCTTTTGATCAACCGCTGGCATATGATGCCTGCCGACCTGACGGACGATATGATGGTGAGCGTGAACCGCTTCAGCCGTGCGGATGAGGACAAGACCAACAACATCCCTACGACCAACACGGAAGTATCCATGCAGCAGGTGGCGGTGGAAGCGCTGATGGAATTGTTTTCTGATGCGCGCGCATCGGGGCTGGATATGGATGGCATCATCATACAGGGCGGCTATCGCAGCATGCAGGAGCAGACGAACTACTGGAATGACGCGATTGCCCAGCTGGAATCCCGTTACAGCGGCGATCAGCTCATTGAGCGCGCACGCAAAACGACAGCATATCCCGGCACAAGCGATTATCAGACCGGCCTTTCTTTCCTTGTGTACAATTTCAAGAGCGGGGACAATGCCTTCACCAGCACTCTGCTGCATGAGACGGAGCAGGGCAAATGGCTGTATAACAACTGTTGGAAATACGGCTATGTGTTCCGCTTCCCGGTGCAGGGCTTCCCGTATGCCGATACGGTGGATAAGAGCTATAAAACGGGCATCAATCTGGAAATGAAGACCTATCGATATGTAGGCAAGGCGCATGCCGCGGTGATGAATACGCTGGGGCTGTGCCTGGAAGAGTACATAGAGTATCTGATGCAGCATCCGCATATCGCTGTATACGAAGACGGTTCGCTGCGTTATGAGATTTACCGGCTGGAGGGCGGCTATGCCGATACACGCGTGACGGTACCCTATGGCGCAGCGGATTACAGCGTGTCCACGGACAATATGGACGGACTGGTGGTTGCCATTACCTACTGATGAGCAAACAAAAGAGCTGTCAAAGCAAATGCTTTGGCAGCTCTTTTGTTTGGAAGAAAGAATACCGGGAGAAAAACTCACGAATTGCCGCGTATTTCATTCGGCGTAGACCAGATCGTAGATGGCATCGATCTTTTTTTCGCCAATTCCCTGCACATGCAGAAGATCCTCGATATAGTGAAATGCGCCCAGCTGCTCGCGAAGCGCCAGAATGCGCTGCGCCGTGACGCTGCCAATGCCGGGTAGCGTCATCAGCTCATCGAGCGTTGCGGTATTCAGGTTCAGCCGCGCATCCTTTTCAGCCTGCGTAAGCGTTATACCGGAAGAATGCGCTGCCTGCGCGGTATATACGTCGGCTTCAGGCGGTCTGCCTGCTGAAACATACAGAACGCAGACGCAAATCAGGGCGCAGGCCAGCGCGGTATAAAGACAGACAGGCAGGGCGTTACGCAGCAGAGAAGCGATGCGGCTTGTACTTACAGAGCCTTTCGTACCTTCTGACCTTCTTTCGTATCCTCTACGATATAGCCAAGCGTCTTGAGCTGATCGCGGAGCTCGTCGCTCTTTTTCCAGTCGCGATCCTTACGCGCCTGAACGCGGGCATCGGCCAGCGCCTGAATATCAGCGGGCAGCTCGGCGGGCTTTTTCAACAGCAGTCCCAGCACGTCGCACAGCGAGGTGAGCGCGTTCAGCGCCGTTTCGATGGCGGAGCGGGCGCTGTCGGCGCTCAGGGAGACATTGGCATCGCGGACGATTTCAAACAGTGCGCCCATGGCATCGGCAGTGTTCAGATCGTCATCCATGGCGCTGTCAAAGCGATCGATATAGCTTTGAATGCGCGCGGCAAAGGCGGTTTCTTCTTCGTTCAGAGCGCGCTCTGCGGCGTGTTCAAGCAAAAAGAGCATCTGGTCGCGGGCGGTATAAAGGCGCATGAGAGAGGCGTGTGCCTGAGCGATCATTTCGCGGCTGAAATTGATGGGGCTGCGATACTGCGCAGACAGCATGAACATGCGCACATCTTCGGGCTCAAACTCCTTGAGAATGTCGCGCACAGTGAAGAAATTGCCCAGGGATTTGGACATCTTCTCATTGTCTACATTGATAAAGCCATTGTGCATCCAGTAATGCACGCTGGTTTTGCCTGTGGCGCCTTCGCTTTGCGCCACTTCGTTTTCATGATGGGGGAAGAGCAGATCTCTGCCGCCGCAATGAATATCAAAGGTTTCGCCCAGGTATTCCATGCTCATGGCGCTGCATTCGATATGCCAGCCGGGACGCCCAAGACCCCAGGGGCTCTCCCAGGCAGGCTCGCCGGGTTTTTGCGCCTTCCATACGGCAAAATCTGCGGGATGCTTTTTGTCCGAATCCACGTCAACGCGCGCACCCGCTTCAAGATCCTCCAGATTCTGCCCGGAAAGCGCGCCATAGGCAGGGAAGGCGGAGGTGTCAAAGTAGACATCGCCGTTTACTTCGTACGCCAGTCCCTTGTCAATGAGCCGCTGCACCAGGGCGATGATCTGCGGAATATGCTCTGTGGCGCGGGGATGCACGGTGGCAGGGCGAATGCCCAGCGCCTGTGCGTCCTTGTAGTATTCGCCGATGAAGCGGTCGCCCAGCTCCTTGACGGTGATGCCTTCGTTGTTGGCACGGCGAATCATCTTGTCGTCAATATCGGTGAAATTCTGAATAAATGTGACCTGATAGCCGCGATGCTCGAAATAGCGGCGGAGAACATCAAAGATGATAAAGGGACGGGCATTGCCGATGTGGAAATAATCATACACCGTGGGCCCGCAGGCGTAGATGCCCACATGGCCTTCCTGAATCGGAACGAAATCTTCCTTGCGGCGGGTTTTGCTGTTGAAAATCTGCATTGTATCTTACCTCCTTATGTGCGTGTGCTTTTTTGATTGGATGGGTTGAGCGGACAGACCGTGCTGTCCTCCCTGCAGGCGTCACAGCCCAGATTGCATGCATAATCGCGCAATACCTTTTCCAGACTGACAAGCCGTTTGTACAATTCCTCTGTTCTTTCAAGAATGGGATCGGGAAGATTGGCATGATCAAGAGTGGGCCGGGAACCATCCTTGCGCCGCACGATGCGGCCGGGATTTCCGACCACTGTGCAGCCTTCGGGTACGGATTTGAGCACGATGGCGCCAGCGCCGACCTTGACGTTCTTGCCCAGCGTGATGGGGCCCAGCACCTTGGCGCCCGCGCCGACAATCACGCCGCTTTCAACGGTGGGATGGCGCTTGCCGTGATCCTTGCCTGTGCCTCCGAGTGTGACGCCCTGATAGAGGGTAACGTCGTCGTGTATCTCGGCGGTTTCGCCGATGACAACACCGGCGCCATGATCAATGAATACGCGGCGGCCGATGGCTGCGCCCGGGTGAATTTCAATGCCGGTTTTGTGGCGCGCCCGCTGAGAAATCCAACGGGCAAGCAGGGGATGGCGAGGATACAGTCTGTGCGCAATGCGGTGATAACACAGCGCTTTGACACCGGGATAACACAGAAGCACTTCCCATTTGCTCCGGGCTGCCGGATCGCGTGCCAGTACGGTTGCAATATCCTCAGACAGAAGTGTCGGCATGTTCTCCTCCTTTATTATACAAAAACGCCGTCTCCCTGCGGGAGACGACGTGAAGCCGTGGTTCCACTCCGCTTGAAATGCATTGTGCATTTCCACTCGGATCGCCTTAACGCGGCGGCACGGCGCAGCCTACTTTGCATGCTTTCGGTGCGCGGCTCACAGAGGCACTGCCCGGATTTACGAAGCGCGCTTTCAGCCGGTGACGCGCTTTCTCTTTGCACAAATCGGATCGGACGACTTTTCTGCTCATCGCCATAGGCTGTCTCTTATACACATCTCCGAGCCCACGAGACGTAGAGGAAT
>CAMGDO010000149.1 GCA_946042585.1 uncultured Clostridia bacterium | reverse complement strand
GATTCCTCTACGTCTCGTGGGCTCGGAGATGTGTATAAGAGACAGGTCCACAATCTCCGGCTCGGTTTCCAGCAGCGTCATCACACGCTCGGCTGCTGCCTGCGCGCTCTGCATCTCGCTCAGCACTGCCGCAATATCGCGCACGGGCTGGAAAAACTGCACCGTGTAGTTGACAAACACCTGAATGGTGCCCAGGCTCATCGCGCCCACCAGCACCAGGCTGCCGCCGCGCCACAGCGCCCAGGCCGTCGCCAGCGAGCCCAGCGAAATCACAATGGGCAGATACAGCGCATTCAGCGAGGCAGCGCGCACGGAGGAGCGGCGCATTTCCTGCGTAAGGCCCGTGAATTCCTCCATGTTCATCTCCTCGCGCACCAGCGTTTTGGTGGTCTTTGCGCCCATAATGCCCTCGTTAAAGGCGCCGGTGATGCGTGAATTGGTTTTTCGCACGGCGCGCCAGCTCTTGAGAATCCTATGCTGGAACCAGAAGGAAATCAGTGCCAGCGGAGGCAGCACCGCCATCACCGCCAGCCCCAGCTTCCAGTTGATGGTCAGCATGGTCGCCGAGCACATCACCAGCATCACCGAGCCCCAGCACAGATCCAGCAGGCTCCAGCCGATGGTTTCCGCCAGGCGCTGAATGTCGCTGGTCATGCGGCTCATCAGATACCCCACGGGCATCCGGTCATAATAGGAAAAGGACAGCTCCTGCAGCCTGTGAAAGGCCTCCTGACGGATATTGAAGCATACGCCCACCTCGATGACCCCGCCCAGATAGAGAAAGGCAAAGATAGTGACCACCTGCACCACCAGAATGCCGGCATACAGCAGGATAAAGCCATAGGTCAGATTGCCGGAGAACAGCGTCGCGGCGGACGCCACCATGCGCGCCACCATGCCCGTCGCCTCCCCGGGGTTTTCAGGAATCAGATAGTCGATGGCATAGCTGGTGAGCAGCGGAAAGAGCACATCGGCCAGCGCGCTGATGGACATGCATACGGCCAACGCAATCAGATGCGGATAATAGGTCTTCGCGTGCGTAAGAATCTTTCGCCACAGCGACAAATTGAATTTCTGGGTGTAATCCCGTTCCTGGGTTTGCTGCATATCAGATCACCTCCTGCGCGCTGTGGCGGGCAAATTCCTCCTCCAGCGCGGTCTGGATATTGAAGATGCGCGCATACAGACCGTCCTGACGGATCAATTCCTGATGCGTGCCCTGCTGTGTCACGCGCCCATCCTCCACCACCAGAATCAGATCCGCCTGCGACAGCGTCACCACGCGATGGCTGATGATGATCGTGGTAGTATCCCGGCTGCGCTCCCTGAGCGCCCTGCGGATGGCGGCGTCCGTCTCGGTATCCACCGCTGACAGCGAGTCGTCAAAAATCAGAATATCATTGTCCTTCATCAGGGTTCTGGCGATTGCCACGCGCTGCTTCTGTCCGCCCGACAGCGTCACGCCGCGCTCGCCGACCACCGTATCCCAGCCGTTTTCGCTGTCCAGAATGAAGTCCAGCGCCGCCGCATCCCGCGCCGCGCGGTCAATGCTTTCCTGAGAGGGCGTGCGCACGGCGATGCCCACATTGTCGCGCAGCGTCTTGGAATACAGAAACGGCTCCTGCAGCACAAGCCCCACACGCGAACGCAGATAATTCCGGTCAATCCTGCTGATATCCACGCCGCCAATGGTGATTGTGCCGCTCTGCGGGGCAAACAGCCGCTGCAGAAGGTGCACAATGCTGCTCTTGCCGCTGCCCGTTGCGCCCAGAATTGCCACCGTCTTTCCGCCGGGGATGGTGAAGGACATGTCGCGCAGCACATCGCGTCCCTCCTCATAGCCGAACGTCACATGGTCAAACACAATGTCGCCCCCAAGCGCGGTCTTCACCGCCTCGGGCTCCTCAGGCTCCTCAGGCGTTTGCAGCACTTCATCAATGCGCTCAATGGCCACAAAGCTCTTGCCTGCGTCAGACAGAATGCGTCCCAGCTGGCGGATGGGCCACAGCAGTTTGCCCACATAGCTGGTAAACACCACCATCGTGCCTACGGTGATCTCCCCGCGCGCGGCGAACATCACGCAGGCCAGCAGCGTCAGGCAGCTTTGCAGCATGCTCATCGCGTCGCTGGCAGACCAGTATACGGCCAGCAGCTTTGTCAGCCGGAAGGTTTTTTTGCGAAAATCCGCGCTGACGGAGGTGAACTTGTCCACCTCATACTGCTGCTGGCCAAAGGCGCGCACAACGCGAACGCCGGTCAGATTCTCCTGCAGCACAGCGCTCATTTTGCCCTCCGCCTCATCCGAAGCGCGGAAGGATTTCACCACCCATTTGAAAAACAGCCACGCGAAGGTGAACAGCCCGGGAATCATAATCATGCTCAGAAGCGTCAGCGTGACATGCTTGCGAAACAGCATCACCAGTGCCACCACGATCATCAGCACCGACGAAAACACTGCCATCAGCTGATTGGCCAGGAATTTGCGTACCGTATCCACATCGCTGGTGCAGCGCTGCACCAAATCGCCCGTTTCCGCCTTCACATGATAGCTGAAGGGCAGGCGCTGAATATGGCCATACAGCTTCTCGCGCAGATACAGCGCCACATTCTCGCCCGCCTTGCTCTGCCAGCGTCCCTTGCAGAAATTGAACGCGCCGCCAAGCACATTGAGCACCACCAGCAATAGACCCACAATCCACAGATTGCGCGCCATAAAGCCCGGCCCTCCCCAGGCGTCCACCATGCGGTTGACAAACGCAGGCATGGTGGAGGGTTTTCCGCTCAGATAATAATCCAGCGTTTCCGCCAGAAGCAGGGGCGTGAGATAATCAATAATCACGGCTGCCAGCGTACACACTGCCGCGCCGATGAAATACCACCGGTTTTGGGCAATCATCTGCCCCATCAGGCGAAGCCTGCGCCTGTTCATGCTTTCAAGCACTTCCTTTCTTCATCAAAGCCATAGATATATACGGAAAAAGAGGGTGTCTGCACACATCAGGCAGACACCCTCTTTGAAATCGCGCAAAAAACTCAGCGCAAATCATCCAGGCGGCTGCGCACATGTACATCGTGTGCAAAGAAATCTCCGATACGCGTGTTGTTCATGACGCAGCCTCCTTTCTGTTATATTCTGGGAACGAAAACGATTGTAGCATGCATCCATGCGGCTGTCAACCATGATTTCAGCAAAATCCGGATATTTTTCGGAATTCACCCAGAATCATTTGGGCAGTTCAGCAAAAAAAGAAGGCTCCCTGTTGGAGAGCCTTCCGTTTTATGCAATTTACAGGCCGTTGATCGTGTTGTACAGGCTGCGGTTGAAGGGGCGCACCGCCTTGAGCGCCTCATTGATGTCCTCGTCAAACACCTGACCCAGCCGCATGCCGATCACGCGGTTGCTCTTGCCGTGCGTCAGCAGACGCACAGCCATCACGCCAGCTTCAAAGGCAAACGCCGCATCGCGCGCCGTGGGCTGCGCGCCGCGCTGGGCATAGCCGGGTACGGTGTGGCGCACCTTGATGCCGCACATGCACTCCAGCACCTGCGCAAAACGATGCGCGCTCATCGGCTCCTGATTGCCCTCGGCATCCCGATACACCTTGATGCCAAAGGGCGTGAGGAACTTCTCCAGATCAAAGGGTTCCATTTCCTCCCAGCTGCCCTCGGCCACCAGCACCGTGCTGCGGTAATTGCCGCGGTCAATCTGGCTCTTGAGCCTGTGCGCCACTTCCTCCACGCTCCACGCCTTGGCTTCGGGAGCAATCACGATTTCCGAGCCCGTGGCCGCAGCCGTCATCAGCGCAATATCGCCGCAGTGACGGCCCATGACCTCCACCACATGCGGACGGTCATGAGAACGGGACGTGGCGCGAATGGCGCGCACAGTATTGACGCACACATTGACGGCGGTATCAAAGCCCAGCGTCATCTCGGTGTAAGCCAGATCGTTGTCGATGGTGCCGGGAATGCCAATGCAGGGAATGCCCCTGTCTCTTATACACATCTGACGCTGCCGACGAAGGCTTAGGTGT
>CAMGDO010000148.1 GCA_946042585.1 uncultured Clostridia bacterium | reverse complement strand
AAGAGACAGCCTACACCCTGCTTACGGATGAGGACGGCGTTTTCTCTCTGCCCGCCATGGTGCCGGGTGAATACACGCTGCATATGTCCCTCAGCGGAGACTGCATTCCTGCCGACGGCAACCCCGCAGTGCTTACAGACGGCTTCTGGGTCTCCCCGCTGAACGTGCAGGATGGCGAAGCGGCCGCGCTGGATTATGCGATCCTTCGCTATGCCAGCATCACAGGTCAGGTCTGGAGTATGGACGGCTCGCTCACAGGCGTCGCAGGCCGCATCATCGCGCTCTGGCAGGAGGATACGCTGCTGAGCGAAACGCAAACAGACGCAGAGGGCGACTATTTCTTTGGTCAGCTCAAGCCCGGGCAATACATGATTTCCTGCGACCTTCCCGATGAAACCTACCGTTTTACCCGTGCGGCGGATACCGCTACCCATGACAGCATCATTCGCAGCGACGTGGAGCGGGTCGAAGACGGCGTGGGATATTCCATCCTGCTGACTGTTTCCATGGGAGAATCGCTGTCAGGGTGCAGCATCGGCATCGGCGCGCTGGGCAGTCTGGGCGATACGGCATGGCTGGATGAAAACGGCAACGGCTATCAGGATGCCGGAGAGCCCGTCATACCGGGCATTGAAATTCGTCTGTATCAGTATGGCGAGCTGGTGGCCGAAACCGTCACAGACGCCCTGGGCCGCTATCTGATTCGCGATCTGTATCCCGGCGCTTACACCGTGGAGGTCACCATGCATGCGGAACTGAAAGCCACGGTGCGCCAGACCGATTATCCGCTGGTCGCCAGCGTGCTGGAGGAAACAGACGAACTGACCGCCCGGGCAGAAGACATCATTGTGCCCAGCGGCGGCCGCAATCTGAACTGCGACTTTGGCTTTGTTCTGCGCAAGAAGGGCAAGTATCCTGCTGCAATGGACAGCACGCCCGCAACTGACTGGGATTACAAAAAGAGCAGCAAATAAGCCGCTTTTTACGTCAAAAATTAAGACAGCAGTCCTGCGCGGGCTGCTGTCTTTTCTTTTCTTTTCTTTTCTTTTCTTTTCATTTCTTTCATCCGGATTGAATTGGTTGTGTTTACTTCCGGCACAGCGCCTTCAGGCGCGCGTGCAGCACTTCTTTTTTCTGCAAATCATTCAGATCGATCACGTCAATGCCCAGTTCCATCGCACGATGCCGCATGGGCGCGCGCCCGCGCTCTGCCGTCACAATGGCCGCGCGCGCAATTTCGCCGCCAAAACGGTCTCGCAGAATCGCCAGCTCATTGAGCGCTTCCGTCTTTACATCGCACGTTTTACAGCTGATAAATATCGGCATGATCCCATGCGTAGCCATCACATCCAGCTCATTGCTCACGCCGTCCGGTTGCCGTGCTCCCTGCCAGTCCACCACGGCGCTGGTCACCACATCGTTAAACAGTCCCACATCACGGCATGCCTTGTAGGTGTATAATTCCAGCGCGCTGCCCACATCGCGCAGCCAGGCGCGAATCTGCGCATCTCTGAAGAAAAACTCCACATGCTCCTGCCCGGTGATGCGCAGGTTCTGAATCAGCCCCGTCTTTTCCAGCGCCGTCAATAGCCCCTCATGCGCCGTCACGCGGCTTCCATAAGCGCCTTTCACCGTATAATCTGCGCTGACATGCAGCGATTGCTCGCCCTCACGCAGCTGCGACGCGCGCTGCATGTAGGTCACCATCCGCTGCCAGTCGCGGCGAAATCTCAGATAAATATCAAACAGCGCCTCGATGATATCCATATACTGATCCAGAATGGCATTGTCCACACGCCCTTTGCGCATGGCGCCGCCCGCCATCAGAAAGCAGTCCTCCACCCGCAGCTTCACCTCGCATGGCAGGCTGCGCGCAAAAGGCGCGTTGCGGATATCAAAGAACGTATTGCGCTTGCGGCTGTAGGTGAACACCGGTATGTCCTTTTCGCCGCACAGAAGACCGCCGGCAAAGAGCGCAGCGTCTGTGCCGCCCGCAATATCCAGCGCACAGTCCGGAAAGCTGTCCACCACCTCGCGCAGCTTCCTTTCCACGGCAGCGGCATCCAGCAGGCTGGCGGTTTTGAAAATCACTTCGCTGCTGACGCCGCGATGGCGGAAATACTCGCGCAGCTTGTCCTGCAGCGCCTGATTCTGCCCCACCTCGGGCGGACAGATATACACCGTGCGCTCAGGGCGAAACACCTCCGTCGCCAGCACGTTTTCCTGCGGGCGCTCATCGAACAGCTCAATCAGCGTTTTCATCCTTATTCACCTTCCCCCCGTATTATATCCCCCCCTGCAAGGGAAAATCAAGCCCCTCCGCAGCTTGCAATCCCTGTGCATAAATGCTATAATATTTTGCTTATTACCAAGGAGGCATATGCACAATGTCCACGTCGCAAAAGCGCTCCACAGCGCTGGAATACATGCTGATTGCGTTGCTCGCTGCGCTCATGGCGCTCAACTACCAGATTTTCATTCTGAACAACGCCTTCGCTCCCTCGGGAATCAGCGGTCTGGCTGCCATGGTGCAGCATCTGTTTGGCTTCAGCGTCGGCTACATTTCGCTGATTGTCAACATCCCGCTGACGTTGATCGCCTTTTTCTATGTTAACAAGAGCTTTGCCCTGAAAACGGCGGTCAATGTAATCGTTTTTTCCGTGCTGCTTTTGATGATGCAAAACGGCGTGATCGATGTCAGCCGCTTCATCTATCACACAGACGACGGCCGCAGCACCATTCTGGCGCCCGTGGCTGCCGGCGTCATCAACGGCTTCATCTTCGGGCATTCCATAAGGTGCGGCGGCAGCACAGGCGGCATGGATTACATTGCGTCCTTCATTCACAAAAAGCGCCCCGAGTACTCCATGCAGCACATCTCCTTCATACTGAATCTGTTCGTAGCCGGAACATCGTATTTTGTGTATGATTTTCAGATTGAGCCCGTCATTCTCTGCATCGTATACTGCTATCTGACCACGGAGGTGACCGACCGTATCCTCAAGGGCGGCAAGGAAGCGCTGCGGGTGGAAATGATCACCCGCCATCCGGCGGAAATCACGCAGCGCGTCATTCAGGAGCTTCACCACAGCGCCACCATCACCAAGGTGGAGGGCGGATACACGCACGAGGAGAAAACGCTGGTGATCTGCATCATCAACAAGCATCAGATCACGCATTTCACCCAGATTATCAGCGAATATCCCGACACCTTTGCCTGTGTGTCCAGCGTCAACGAAACGCTGGGCAACTTTAGACGCATCCGCAAGTAAGGAGGGACAGCATGCGCCTGGACAAATACCTGAAGGTATCCCGTATCATCAAGCGCCGCACCGTCGCCAAGGAAGCCTGCGACGGCGGCCGTGTCACCATCAACGGCAAGGTCGCCAAGGCGGGCGCTGAGGTCAAAGAAAATGACATCCTCGAAATCCGCTTTGGCGCGCGCCTCGGACGTTATCAGATTACCGATGTACGCGAAGTGGTGCGCAAGGAAAACGCCGCCGAAATGTATCGCGTGCTCCAGGAAGATGAGGAGATCCTGAAACAAAGAAACTGAAATGCCTTATATACAAACGACTCATCTGACAAAAACCTACATCGTGCGCAAAAAGCAGGATGGTCGCCTGCTGCGCGAAAAAAGCTGTGTGCGCGCGCTGGATCAGGTCTCCTTCTCCGTGGAAAAGGGCGAGCTGGTGGGGTATATCGGCCCCAATGGCGCAGGAAAATCCACCACTGTCAAGCTGCTGTGCGGCATTATCACAGCGGATGAAGGCACCGCGCAGGTGGGCGGACTGACGCCCTGGGAAAGCCGCCGGGAGCACGCGCGCCACATCGGCGTGGTATTCGGACAGCGTTCGCAGCTTTGGTGGGATGTTCCCATTCTTGACAGCTATCAGCTGCTGCGCGATATCTATCATATCAGCGACGGACAATACAGAAAGCGTCTGGACGAACTGGCGGGAGCGCTGTCGCTGGAGAGCTTTCTGCACACGCCGCTGCGGCAGCTGAGCCTGGGGCAGCGCATGCGCGCCGAGCTGGGCG
>CAMGDO010000147.1 GCA_946042585.1 uncultured Clostridia bacterium | reverse complement strand
CACATGGCATGGAGAGGCAGGCGCATCATCAATCACCGAAAAAATGGGGCTTTCAAAAATCTCCAGATTCAGGCCAAGCTTTCGCGCATTCTCTTCTACTTTTGCGCGGTTTTCCGGCGTATATCCGGGGTCCATCGACAGATATGTCAGCTCAAAAGGCACATCGCTGTGCCTTTGCAGCGCCCGCAGGCATGTTGCCAGAAGCAGCGAATCCTTACCGCCCGATATGCATACTGCGATGCGGTCGCCGGCTTCAATCAATTCATATGTCTTGACAGCCGAAATAAAATTCCGCCAGATCGGCTTGCGGAACGTCGTGATCACGCTATGCTCTGCCGCCGTATGCCGCCCTTCGCTCATTGACTGCCTCCTGTTTGTGATGCGGTTGATTATAGCACGATTTGAGCAAATTCGCAATCAAAAACGCTGCAAATCTATACATTCACGTCCGTTTATGCTATAATGTTCACGATTTCAAGCGAAAGCGAGGTTCATCCGATGATTGATCTTCACGCAATACTCACCGCTGTTGAGGCGCTCATCCGCCAGGCTGGACAGAAGATCGCCGACACCACAGCTTCTCCCATTCATGAAAAATCCGGTCACTTCAATTTCGTTACCGATACCGATGTTGCCGTGCAGGAATTTCTGCGCGAAAATCTGATGCGCCTGCTGCCCGCCTGCCGTTTCTTTGCGGAAGAGCAGGAAAATGAGACGCTGACCGACGAATACACCTGGGTGGTTGACCCGGTAGACGGCACCTGTAATTTCATGCGTCATCGCCATGCCTCCTGTATCTCCATCGCGCTGATGCATATGCGACAGCCTGTGCTGGCTGTCATATATCAGCCGTTCATTGATGAACTGTACACGGCTATCGTCGGTGAAGGTGCGTATCTGAACGGCCATCCCATTCACGTTAGCAGCACTTCTTTCAAGAACGCGCTGGTTGATCTGGGCACTGCGCCGTACTATGCCGAGCTTGCTGATGCCGTGACCTATTGTTTCCATACTTTTTTGACGCAGGCTGGCGATATTCGCCGCGTTGGCTCTGCGGCGCTGGATTGCTGCAATCTCGCCTCCGGGCGTTCTGATATCTTCTGTGAGCCGCTCCTGTCTCCGTGGGATTTTGCAGCAGGTGCGCTGATTATCCGTGAAGCGGGCGGCGTGTTCATGATGCCCTATAACACCGAAATCGATTTTGGCAAGCCTGCCTGCATTCTGGCTGCCAATCCCCAGTGTGCCTCCCGCGCGCTGGAAGTCGTTATGAAAGCGAAAGAGCTGATCAAATGATGCGTCTATCCTCACCTCATGTGCATACACAGTTTTGCGACGGGTGCTCCACCGCTGAAGAGATGGTACTCTCTGCGCTTTCCCATGGCTTTTCATCCATTGGCTTTTCCAGCCACGCCAAGCAGCATTTTGACCATGCTTATGCTATGGATGATATACGTGAGGCAGACTATATACACGAAATTCAACGCCTGAAGACTGCTTATCAGTCCCGTATTCGCATCTGGCTGGGGACGGAGCTTGATTTGTTCTGCTATAGCGAACCCTCCCAATACGATTACACCATTGGCTCTTTGCATCTTCTTCCCGCCGCAGACGATCTCTTCCCCGTTGACGGCAATAAAGAAAAGATTCTCAAGCTGAAAGACACTGTTTTTCACGGGGATGGGCTTGCCATGGCCGACGAGTATTTTCGTCTTTACGGCAGCTATATCTACGCACAGCGTCCGCAAATTGCCGGGCATGTCGACTTGATCCGGAAGAACAACAGTGCAGGCGACCTGTTTGACGAAAACGATTCTCATTATCGCAAGTCAGCGCTGCAGGCATTGGAAATGGTCAGGCGCTCCGGTGCGATACTTGAGGTAAATACCGGCGCTATGGCGCGCTATGGCGCAGTTTCGCCTTATCCTGCTCGTTTTCTGCTGGAAGCATGGCGAAACATGGAAGGCGAAGTCATCCTCTCATCAGATTGCCATTATGCACCAGACATCATGGCTGGCTATGGGCAAGCCGTTCAGCTGCTCATGGAAACCGGCTTCACTTCTGCGCGCATTCTTGGCACAGGCGACAGCCTGTTTGACACCACATTGCTTGAGAAGCTGTAATACAACAAAAACACAGGCGTTACGCACAGTGCAGCGCCTGTGTTTTCTTTTCTCTTTCAATTATACATAGATTCTCGGGACGCGTTTTCCAATAATCGACGTGCATTCGTTACGGTTCAGATGCCCATTTTGTGCATACTCCCTCAGACTGATGCCATCGCCAAGCAGCGCCGCCTCGTCGCCTGCGCGCACGCCCTCGATATCCGTCACATCCGCCATCATCTGATCCATGCAGATCAGCCCCACAATTCTGGCCTTTTTCCCGCGAATCTGCACCAGACCCTTTCCGCTGAATACACGCGGATATCCGTCCGCATATCCGGCTGCAATCACCGCGATGCGGCTGTCGCGCGCAAGGGGCTGTTCATCGTCATATCCGCAATACTCGCCAGCCTTTACATCAAATACCCTTGTGATTTTTGCGGCAAAGCGCACTGTCGCCTTGATCTTTTCGGGCGCATCATAGCCATTTGGATAATTCCCGTACAGCATTGCTCCCACGCGAACAGCATCATACTGCCATTGCGGATACCGGATCAGCCCAATCGAATCGCACATATGCACCATATCCACGCGCACATTTCGCGCTTCAAGGCCCTCTTTCACGCAAATGAACGCTTCATGCTGCCTTTCATCACTCGCACGATTATGCAGCGCAAGATGAGTATACAGTCCTTCCGCATGGATATTGGCCATATACGCGCATTGTTCGATGCCGTCCACCGCTTCCTGCGGCGCAAAGCCGATGCGGTGCAATCCGGTGTCCACCTTGAAATGCACATGCGCTGTTGTATTGCTGTTCTGCGCCGCCTCGGACACGCGAATGCCGCTGGCGATAGAACCCACAGTCAGCCGAATACCGGCGCTCACCGCCTTTTCGAGCGCACCGCCGATGGATTCGCCCATGCACAGAATCCATGCGTCCGGAAGTGCCTCACGAAGCGCAAAAGCCTCATCCAGGCAGGCGACAGCAAAGTGACGCACGCCATTTTGCCACAACACCTTGCCCACCGGCACAATGCCCAGTCCGTATGCGTCTGCCTTCAAAACCGCAATCAGACGCGTATTTGCGCTGACTCGTTCTTCCACCGCATGAAGATTATTCACAAGCGCGCCCGTATCCACTTCCAGATAGCAGCGCGCGCGCGGTTCATCCTTCATCATTTCTTGCTCCTGCAGATTTCTTCATACCTGCGCAGCTCTGCCTGATTGCCCAGCACATAGTGCCCGCTTTCAATCTCCGTCCACACAGGCTTGTCGATGCTGTAATCATGCACACTTTCATCATAGGACACCGGCACCTTGGCCTTCTCATAGGCGGGATTAGGCATAGGCACAGCCGACAAAAGCGCCTGCGTATACGGATGCAGTGGATGATGAAACAGCTGCTCCGTTTCCGCCATCTCCACAAGCAGACCCTTGTGAATCACCGCTATCCTGTCGCAGATAAAACGCATGACGGACAAATCATGAGAGATGAACAGATAGGTCAGCCCGCGCTTTTTCTGCAGCTGCGCCATAAGATTGAGCACCTGCGCGCGAATGGATACATCCAGCGCAGAGATCGGTTCGTCCGCAATGACAAAATTCGGCTGCATAATCAACGCGCGGGCAATACCGATGCGCTGACGCTGACCGCCTGAAAACTCATGCGGAAAACGGCTGGCGAACTCAGGCAGCAATCCCACATCCAGCAATGCCTCATCCACACGGCGGCGACGCTCCTCGCGGGACAGCTTTTCCCCTGTGTTATACAGTCCCTCCGACACTATATAATCCACCTTGGCACGTTCGTTCAGCGACGCCATGGGGTCCTGAAAAATCATCTGAATCTCGCGCGTTACATGGCGATCCATTTCCCGGCTGATTCTGCCGCTGATTTTCTCGCCCTTGTATATGATCTGTCTCTTATACACATCTGACGCTGCCGACGAAGGCTTAGGTG
>CAMGDO010000146.1 GCA_946042585.1 uncultured Clostridia bacterium | reverse complement strand
GGAAGATATCGTGGGCGATATCTACGATGAGGATGACGGAGAACGCAAGACCGGCGGAGAGTAGGCAAAGAAATGATGCCGGTTCTTCTGATCCTGCTGATTGTGGCGCTGGTGATTCTCTCGGCGTTTTTCTCGGCGTCGGAGATTACCTATGCCAAGGCCAACCGTTTCCGCATTGACAAGGCTGCTGAGGAAGGCAGCAAGGTAGCAAAACTGGAGCAGTTCATCTGCGATCATTATGTGCGCTCCATTTCCACCGTGCTGGTGGGCAACAATCTGGTCAATATTGCCGCTTCGTCCGCAGCCACCATGCTGTTTGTCCGGGTGCTCAATCTGCCCAACGGCTCGGTGGTGGCGACGGTGGTGATGACGCTGGCGCTGCTGCTCTTTGGCGAAACGGTGCCCAAGATTGTGGCTTCGAGCATGCCCGACGTCTTTGCCAAGCTGTTTGCCTATCCGCTCAAGGCTGTCATGAAGGTGTTTTCGCCCATCGTTTTTGTGGTGGAAAAGCTGATTGTCGGCAAGCTTGCGCCTTTGTGGACGCCCAAGGAAGAAACGCCCGATATGACCACGGAGGAGCTTGTGGAACTGCTTGACAACATCGAGGACGAGGGCGTGTTTACCCAGGAGGAAGGCGAGCTGATCAAGTCCGCGATTGAAATCACCGACACCATGGCTATGGAGGTGCTCACGCCCCGCGTGGATTTGACGGCGATTGATATTGACGACGGTATTCCGGAACTGACGGACGAATTGATGCAGTACACCCGTATTCCCGTGTACCGCGACACGATTGACAACATTGTGGGCATCATGTCCACCAAAAAGCTGATCAAGGCGCTGGCTTCCGGTCAGGAATTCACGCTGGAGGATGTGATGGTGCCGCCGCTGTTTGTGCATCAGACGCGCATGATTTCCTCCATTATCCGCGATTTCCGCGATAAGCATATTCAGGCAGCCATCGTCGTGGATGAATACGGCGGAACGCTGGGCATGCTGACCATGGAAGATATCATGGAGGAAATTGTCGGCGAAATCTTTGACGAGCGCGACGATATTGAAAACGACATTCAGATGGTGGATGAAAAGACCTGCCTGGTGGATGGCACTGTCAGCCTGTACGATATGTTTGACCGCTTCGAATATGAGCCGCAGGACTTTGAATCCGAATGCAATACCGTGGGCGGCTGGGCCACCGAGCAGCTGGACAGATTCCCCGTGCCGGGGGATGAATTCACAGTGGATCGCTATACCGTGCGCGTACTCGAAACGCAGGGCAGGCGCGTGGAAATGCTCAAGGTAACGCTCAACGACCCGCCCGAGGAAGAATAATGCAGATGGCAGGCAGGAAGATTTGTCTTGCCATATTGATGGAAAACCTGTAAAATAGATACAGACACCTGCAATGGAGGAGGAAATACAACATGCCTACGTACAAGGAAATCATAAACGATGCCAAAGAACGCATGAATAAGACGCGCGACGCGCTCAAGCGCGAGATGCAGTCGCTGCGCGCAGGACGCGCCAACCCGCAGATCCTGGATCGCATTATGGTGGATTATTACGGTACGCAGACGCCCCTGAACCAGATGGGCAATGTTTCTGCGCCCGAACCGCGCATGCTGACCATCACGCTGTGGGATACCAAGGCTATTCCGCTGGTGGAAAAGGCCATTCAGAAGAGCGATCTGGGCCTGAATCCCTCCAATGACGGCCGTGTGATTCGCCTGATTGTGCCCGAGCTGAACGAGGAGCGCCGCAAGGAGCTGACCAAGGTGGTGCGCAAGACGGCCGAGGATAGCAAGGTGGCCTGCCGCAATATCCGCCGCGACGCGATGGAGCAGTTCAAGAAGATGAAGAAGGACAACGAACTGACCGAGGACGATCAGCGCAAGGCGGAGGAAGAAATGCAGAAGGCGACGGATAACGCCATCAAGGAGATGGATAAGATCGCCGCCGAAAAGGAAAAGGAGATCATGTCGGTTTGACCGGGGCATACGCAAATGTGCCTCCGACCCGGGAATGCTGTCTGGGTCTGCCGCTTGAGCAGGCTCTGACGCTTTGCCGGAGGATGGGCTGGACGCCGGAGATCATGTATACCGGAGAGCGCGCGGCGGATACACAGTACACGCCGCGCGTGATTGCATTACGCGAAAATGCGCTGGTGGTCGCGTTGTTTCGGGATCAAACGCCGCTTGCGGCTGCGGATGTGGAGCAGGTATGAGCGAGGAATTTGGGAATAAGCTGCCGCGTCATGTGGCGATTATCATGGATGGCAACGGTCGCTGGGCGAAGGCGCATGCGCTGCAGGTGGCGGCAGGGCATCGCAAGGGTGTGGAAACGCTGCGCGGCATCATTCGAGAGAGCAGCGATATTGGCATTGAAGCGCTGACACTGTATGCCTTTTCCACCGAAAACTGGAAGCGCAGCCCGGCGGAAGTGGGCGCGCTGATGAATCTGCTGCTGGAGTATTTTACCAGCGAGATTGACGAGCTGAACGAGAAAAACGTGTGTATCCGCATTCTGGGCGATAAGGCGGGGCTGCCTGATGCGCAGCGCGAGGCGGTGACGCAGGCGGAGAAGCGCACTGAGAGCAACACGGGGCTCAAATTGAATATCGCCATCAATTACGGCGCGCGGGCTGAGATGCTTTCGGCGGTGCGCGCCATCGCCGCACAGGTGGAGAAGGGCGAATTGAGACCGCAGGACATTACGGAAGAAACGATTGCGGGCGCGCTGTATACGCATGACCTGCCGGACGTGGATTTGCTGATTCGCACCAGCGGAGAGATGCGGCTGAGCAATTTTCTGCTGTACCAGTGCGCGTATGCCGAAATGACTTTTCCGACGGTGCTGTGGCCTGATTTCTCGCTGGCGGATTATCATGCGGCGCTGTCCGCTTTCGGCAGGCGCGACAGAAGATTTGGGGGGCGCAAAGAATGAAAACGAGAATTATCACAGGTGTGGTTCTCATTGGTGCGCTGGCATTTGCCATTACCATGGGCGGCTGGATTTTTGCCCTGATGTGCATTCTGTGCATTGGCGTGGCGCTGCATGAGATGATGCATGTGCTGCGTGAGAAGGGGCATCAGGTGGTGCGCTGGCCGGTGTGGGTAGCGACGGTGGCGAGCATCCCGGGCTTTTTGCTGTTCAACAACAAAATGCTCATGCCCATCATGTCGTTCACCGTGTTTGTGATTACGGCGTATGTGCTGTTTCACGGGGAGCCTCACATTGAGGACATTCTGATGTCCGTGATGCCGCTGATGGCGGTGTCGCTGCCCGGCATGTGCCTGCTGGCGCAGATCAACGCGCCCGAGCGCTGGCAGCAGGTGATGCTGCTCTGCCTGTCCTTCCTGGTGCCCACTGCAGGGGATACGGCGGCGTATTTCATCGGCAGCCGCTTTGGCCGCCGCAAGCTGTGCCCTGCGGTCAGCCCAAATAAATCGTTCGAGGGCGCTGTGGCGGGTCTGGCAGGCAGCCTGCTGATTGCGCTGGTGATTTATGCCGTGACCTGTCTTGCAACGGGCGGCGCTGCCAATGAAATGCTGCCGCCGGCATGGCATTTTGTTCTTCTGGGCACACTGGGCGGTATTGTCGGACAGCTGGGCGATCTGTTTGCCTCGCTGGTGAAACGGCACTGCGGCATCAAGGATTACAGCAATATTTTTCCGGGACATGGCGGCATGATGGATCGGCTGGACAGCGTTTTATTCGTGTCGGTGCTGATTTATATCTATCAGACGCTGGTTTTCATGTAAGGAAAGGATCACATGCGTTTACTGAATATTCTTGGCAGCACGGGGTCGATTGGCACGCAGGCGCTGGCAATCGCCCGGCTGCATCCTGATTTGTTTTCAATTCATGCATTAACGGCGCACCGCCAGGCGGATGCGCTTTTTGCGCAGGTGAGGGAGTTTCGCCCGCGCATGGCGGGGCTGACCGGGCTGCGCGCGCAGGATGTGGAAATCCCGTCCGATCTGCGCTTTTGCGAATGGCGCTTTGGCAGCGAAGCGCTGCTCTGCGCCGCGCAGGAGGTGCCCTGCGACGATGTGCTGGTGGCGGTGGTGGGCATGGTGGGGCTGC
>CAMGDO010000145.1 GCA_946042585.1 uncultured Clostridia bacterium | reverse complement strand
CACCTAAGCCTTCGTCGGCAGCGTCAGATGTGTATAAGAGACAGCCTCCAGCAGATTGCCGCTATGGCAACCAGGCATTATCTGGTGCAGAAAGCAGAAAAGGACGGACGCACCAACACATCGGTGATAGAGCTAAAGGGTGAAGCGCGCGTGGATGAGATTACGCGCATGATCAGCGGCGTCAGCGCCCGAAGCGACAGCGCCTGCGCGCATGCCCGCAACATGCTCGATGAAGCCGCTGTTTATCGTGCACAAAAGTAAAACTTGCGGTTTCTGCCTTCAGAAGCCGCTTTTTATGTGTGTTAGTTTACAAAATTGTTTCATTTGCATGTATTTCCCCTATACGAAAGAGGCTTGTTTGTGGTATAATGTTATGCGTATCTGTAGATGCAGATACAGAAAAGGATTGAAACACAGCAATGAATCAGAGATTGATCCTGGCCTCGGGTTCTCCGCGTCGTAAAGAGCTGTTAACGCTGATGGGCATTCCGTTTACGGTAAGCTCTGTGAACATAGACGAGCATCTGGAAGGCGCGCCTGATGAAGTGGTGATGGCGCTTGCATCAGCAAAAGCCGCAGCAGCCGCCATCAGGCATCCGGGGGCAATGGTGCTTGGCGCAGATACGCTGGTTTATTGCAATGGCGAAACGCTGGGCAAGCCGGTAAATGAAGAAGATGCGCTGCGCATGCTGAGAATGCTGTCGGGGAACGGAAACTACGTATACACCGGCGTATGCATCATCAACGGAGCAACCGGCGAAAAGCTTGTGCGCTGCGCCCGCTCTCATGTTCAGTTTGTAAAAATCTCAGAGGATTCCATGCTGCGCTATGTTCAGTCGGGCGAGCCTATGGACAAGGCGGGCGCATACGGCGTGCAGGGAATGGGCGGCATGTTTGTATCCTCCATCGAAGGAAGTCCCTCCAACGTGATTGGCCTGCCCATGCACCTTGTGCGTGAAATGCTGATGAAAATGGGCTGGCAACTATAACAGAAAGCAAGGATGAGTCGGTATGGCAATTATCGCGCCCGATATCGCGATTGATCTGGGAACCTCCAATACGCAGGTATATGTGAAGCACAAGGGCATTGTACTCAATGAGCCCACGCTGATGACGGTTACCAACGGAAAGAAAAAACAGGTGAACGCCTTTGGCGAGGATGCACGCACGATGCTTGGCCGCACAAAGAAAGGCGAGTGCAGCTTCGTGCGTCCTCTGGTGGACGGCGTTATCAGCGATTACGATATGACGGAATACATGCTGGAGTTCTTTATCCGCAAATCCATTGGCGTATCCAGGCTTGTGCGTCCGCGCGGGTTTATCACCATCCCCAGCCGCGTCACAGCCATCGAACGCCGGGTGGTTCGTGAAGCAGGGGAGAATGCCGGTATCCGCAAGGGCGCACTGCATCTGGTGGAGAAGCCGTTTGCCGCTGCGTTGGGCTCCGGTCTTCCCGTATTCGAGCCCCGCGGAAGCATGGTGGTGGACATTGGCGGCGGCACAACGGAGGTTGCGGTGATTTCGCTGGGCGGCATTGTCGTCTCCCGCTCCGTTCGTGTTGGCGGCATTAAGATGGATAACGCCATTATCAATTACATCAAAGCCAAGTTCAATATTCAGATCGGCGAACGCACAGCTGAGGATGTAAAGTTTGATCTGGGCGCCGCGCTGCCCATGACGGATGTCCGTCGTGCTTTTGTGCGCGGCATGGATTTGGTATCCAACCTGCCGCAGGTGGTTGAAATCACTTCGCAGATGATTCATGAAGCGCTGGAAGCGCCCTGCCGCGAGATTCTGTCGGCGATTCAGTATACGCTGGAGCGCACGCCGCCAGAGCTTGCGGGGGATATCATGCGCAGCGGCATTCACCTCACCGGTGGCGGCGCGCTGCTGTGCGGAATGGATCGCTTTATCGCAACGGAATTGAACATGCCCGTGCTGCTGGCCAAAGAGCCGTTGGATTGTGCTGTGCTGGGCATTGGACAGCTGACTGAAAATACCGAGTTGCTTGAGCGGATGTGCATCAGCGTGCCGCCGCGTGAAGATGACGACTGATACAGATTTCAGTGATTTCGGAGGTCTTGCATGCTGCGCAAAAATCGTAAGGCAGAGGAAACAAAAACAGAAGAACAGTCTCAAGCCTCTGCATCCGTGGAAACGGGCAAGCATGAAAAGAAAAAGAAACAGAAAAACCCTGACGCACAGCGCCGCCGGCGCAATGTTGCGTTTGCTTTGATTGTCGTTTTGCTGCTTGGCATCATCAGCTCTCTGATTGCGTCGCAGTTTTTCCCCGAGATTACGATACTGGATATACCTCGCCGCCTGATTTCGCGGGTGATGAGCCCTGTGCAGGAAACCTTTTCTTCAGGCACCGGCTGGCTCTTTGATTATGTGAAGAGGCTGAAGCTGCGCAGCAACATCGAATATGAATACGAACAGCTCTATCAGAAATACGATGAGCTGCTCAATGATGTCATGCTGGTCAACGAGCTACAGAATCAGCTGGATGAATATCAGGACCTGATGGATGAAATGCAGACGCATACGCAGTTTGACGGAGTGCCTGCACGCGTGATCTCAAACGACACCACCAATTATTTTTCCACCTTCACCATCAACGTCGGCACCAATCAGGGCGTGCAGAACTATATGGCTGTCGTAAAATCCGGCGGTCTGGTGGGGTATACCTATGACGTGACCCAGACCACCGCCAAGGTGCAGTCGATCATCAACAGTGACACGAGCATATCCGCGCTGATCGAATCCACGCGCTATCAGGGCACGGTGAAGGGAACGCTGGGCATCAATGGCGAACCCATGTGCCGGATGTATTATCTCAGTGAAAACCATCTGCCGCGTCAGGGCGATGTTGTTGTCACCTCGGGCGTTGGCGTAGAGTTTCCCAAGGGCATTCCCATCGGCGTTGTGCGCGAAAGCACGCGCGGTATGGAGGATGGCAAGTCCTATGTTGTCATTGAACCCATTGTGGACTTTGAGCGCATCGAGCATGTCATCGTCTATCGGTATGTGCCATCCTATGCCGAAGAAGCAGAACAGCGCGATGATGACGACGATACGCAGCTGATTGCAATGCCCACAATCCGCCCTGTGCCGACCTTTGCTTCCAGTGGTTCCGATTCCTTCAATGTAAGTGAAACACCTACGCCCACTCCCGATACGTCTTCCTCCGATATGGATATCCCCGCTGACATTGAAGAAACGCCCGGGATCGAAACGCCCGTCCCCAGCACGATAAACCCCAATGCCACGCTCCCTCCGAACCTCTCCTATGGCGATATTCCCGGCACACCGACGCCTTCGCCCACGCCGTCTCCCACGCCGTCGCCTTCGCCCACGCCCACCTTCTCTTTGAGCGATATGACGCAGGAGGAAGACTGACCATGCGCAATGTGGTGAAAGCCCTCGTGCTGACGCTCCTGAGCTATCTCATGCAAACGTGCCTGCTGCATCAGCTCAGAATTGACGGCGTCATGGGCAATCTTCTGGCTGTCAATATCGCCATACTGACCGTTTCACTCGGCCGCAAGTATGCATTTGGCGCATCCTGCCTGACCGGCATTCTGGTCGAAGTCATGTCGGCATCCGTCGGCGGGCTTTATGCCGTCATTTATCCCGTAGTTGGCGTTATCTTTGGCCAGATTTTTGCCGATATGAGTGACGAGCGCCGTGAAAAAAAGCGCCGGCAGGCAGAAAAGAATCCAAACAAATCCGAAGTGAAGGATATGAACCCGCATCTGCGCATTCTCCTCAATGCGCTTTGTATTGCTGCCGGAATAGAAGCTATTCTGCTTGTTTATACTTCGCTGGCCGGCACAGAAATTTCATTCCGCCTTGTTTACCGTGCGCTTGTAGCCGTGCTGTATACCGGCGTGCTGTCGCTGCTTATGTTTCCGGCCCGTGCGTTTCTGGGCATGTATGGCGGTCGCATCAAGCGTGCGATGACTGATAAAGATCAGGAATAATGCGATGAAAAAGAACGGAATTGCAAGACTTTTACTGGCGGTGCTGATTGTTTTTGCTGCGTTTGGCTATTTGGTTTACGGCCTTGTGAATCTGCAGATTGTCAAGGGCGACGGC
>CAMGDO010000144.1 GCA_946042585.1 uncultured Clostridia bacterium | reverse complement strand
ATGGACGATCCTGACGCGCCCCTGGGCGATCTGGATGCGCAGATTCGCTACAACCTGCGGATTCTGGATCGGGAAATGGAACTGTGCGCAAAGCTGAATGTGGGCTTCGCCTTTGAAAACATCTTTGACCAGCCCAAGCGCCGCCGCTTTGGCATCAAGGCGATGGAGCTGCTGGCGCTGATTGAAGCCTGCCACTCCCCCCTTGTCGGCGCCTGCTGGGATGTCGGCCACGGCAATCTCACCATGGATCATCAGGACAGCGCCATTATGCGGCTCGGCCCGCACATCAAGGCGCTGCATATTCACGACAACAACGGCAAGGACGATCTGCACATGCTGCCCTTCACCGGCACGGTGCAGTGGGAAAGCGTCATGCACGCGCTGTATGCAAGCGGCTGCCAGGCCGATCTGATCTTTGAAACGGGCTTTTCCCGCATGCCCGATTCTCTCAAGGACGATGGGCTGCGCGCCTGCATGAGCATTGGACGGCACCTCGTATCTCTCTATCAGTAACTGATCATGCAAAAACAGGAGACAAGCAGCAATGAGAAGACAGCAGGAACGCTTTACTGAAGCGCAATATGATGTGATCGTGGTGGGCGGCGGCATGGCCGGCACCTGTGCGGCGCTGGCGTCCGCCCGTCATGGCGCCAAAACCGCGCTGATCAACGCCCGCCCCATGCTGGGCGGCAACGCCTCCAGCGAAATCCGCATTCACATTTCCGGCGCGGATCAGGGCATGAAGCAGGCCGATTATGCCGAGGGCGGCATTCTCTATGAGCTGATGCTGGAAAACAAGGCGCGCAACCACAATTTCAGCTATACCACCTGGGATATGATCCTCTTTGAAGCCGCCAAGAAGCAGGATAATCTCACCTGCTATCACAACACCGTGATGTATGACTGCGAAGTGGAAAACAACCGGGTGACCGCCGTGCTGTGCGTGCAGGAAACCACCGAGATGCGCCTGCGCCTGCGCGCGCCGCTGTTCATTGACGCCACGGGCAACGGCACGCTGGGCTATTACGCGGGCGCGGAATACCGCATTGGCAGCGAGCCCAAGAGCGAATTTGGTGAGGAACATGCCCCCGAGCAGGCCAATAACGACCGCATGGGCAATACCATCATGATGCTGGCCAAGGATCAGGGGCATCCCGTGCCCTTTATCAAGCCCGCCTTCGCAAAAACCCTCACCGAGCATCAGCTGCGCAACCGCATTCACTGCCCGCAGATGCGCGAAACCATCGATCTGAGCGCGCTGCCCGATCCCGAGGAATACAAGCGCACCTCCATGATTTCCTCCGCCGCCAATGACTATGGCTACTGGTGGTGCGAACTGATGGGCGAGGGCGACGACATCATCCCCGAGTTTGAAACCATCCGCGACGACCTGATGGCCTATGCCTACGGCATCTGGGATCACATCAAGAACAATCAGGAAGGCGTGCATGCGCACGGCGCGGAGAATTTCGAGCTGGAATGGGTCGGCGCGCTGCCCGGCATGCGCGAAAGCCGCCGCATGGTCGGCGATTATCTGCTCACAGAGGTCGATATCCTCAATCATCAGGTGTTCGACGACGCCGTCTGCTACGGCGGCTGGTGCATGGATATGCACGCGCCCCACGGCGTGAAGGATGAAGACCGCCTGCCCTCCGACTGCTACTACTACCATGGCGTATACACCATTCCGTGGCGCAGCTACTATTCCAAAAACATCGACAATCTGATGTTCGCCGGCCGCGACATCTCCACCAGCCGCATGGCGCTGGCGTCCACGCGCATCATCGGCTGCTGCGCCATCGGCGGCGAGGCGGTGGGCATCGCGGCAGCCAAATGCACGGAGCACGGCGTGCTTCCGCGCGAGCTGATGCCCTTCATCGGCGAGGTGCAGCAGGCTATCCTGCGCGACGGCGGCTGGCTGCCCGGCTTCAAAAACGAGGACGAAAACGATCAGGCGCGCCACGCGCAGATCACCGCTTCCTCCACCAAAGCCGGCTGGAACGCGCAGGACGTGGTCAATGGCGTCAGCCGCAAAATCGAGTCCGCGCTCAACGGCTGGACCAGCGACGGCATCGGCGAAAATGGCGAAACCCTGACGCTGGACTTTGGCAAGGACGTTACGCTCAGCGAATTGCGCTTCGTGTTCCATTCGGATTTCAACTACCCCATCCGCGTCACCATGGCGCCCAACCGCCAGCGCCAGCAGCGCCCCGGCGTGCCCGCGGAGCTGGTACGCGACTATGATGTGGAATTTGTCCGCGACGGTCAGGTGGTGCACACCGAGCAGGTGCGCGGCAATCATCAGCGGCTGAACATCCTGAAGGTGGACGCCATTCCCTGTGACAGCGTGCGCCTGCATGTGCTCTCCACCAACGGCGCGCCGGATGTCACGGTGTTTGAAGTGCGCGCCTACTGAAAATCTGCTTAAAAAATTGGCCGGCACACAGTATGTGTTCCGGCCATATTTTATTTTGTCCGCTCAGTCGTTGTCCAGCGCCTCAAGTCCCTTGCGCGCCTGGGGCTTGCTGTCGCCATGGTGCACAAACAGCATCGTCACAAACGCCAGCGACACAAAGACCACCGCATAGGGGAACAGCGCCGTCAAGCCCATATGATCCATCAGCACGCCGCTCAGATAGGGCGTCACCGTCTGCGCCGCCATGCTGGCGGTATAGTAATAGCCCGTATACCGCCCCACATCGCTGCCGCGGCACATCTCCACCACCATGGGGAAGGAGTTCACATTAATCGTCGCCCAGGCGATGCCAGCCAGCGCGAACATGGCGTTCATCAGCAGCGCATTGCTGCCCGCCCGCAGGAAAGAAGCCGTCAGGAAGGCGATGGTCAGCATGACCACGCCCGCCAGAATGGTTTTCTTGCGGCCGACGCGCGAAGCCACCATGCCCACCGGCAGATAAGCCGCGATGGCCGCCGCCTGCGCGATGATCAGCGTCATGTTGTAATCACGCGAAAGCACCTTGTCGGCATACACGCTGTATTTGCTGGAGACGGCGTTGTAGCCCATGAACCACAGCACAATCGACATCAGCAAAAATACCAGCGAGCGCATTTGCCCGCGCCCCAGCTTACTCTTGCCTGCCTTGTCCTGCCCATCCTCCCCGGCAATGCCGTATTTGCGGCTGTCCTCCTGCATCTGATGGGCAAACTGCTTTTCACGCACCGTCAGCATAAACACCGCCAGCGCCGCCAGCATCAGCCCCGCCACCACGCCAAGGAACATGCCATAGCTCATCAGCGCGTTGCGCGCCGCTCCCGTGCCAAACACCATGCCCAGCACCAGCACGATGATGCCGCCCGCGCTGCCCATCAGGTTGATCACCGCATTGGCCTTGCTGCGCAGCGGCTTGACCGTCACATCCGGCATCAGCGCCACCGCGGGCGAACGGAACGTCGCCATGGAAATCAGCAGCAAAAGCAGCACCACCATGAACAGCACCAGCGCCATGGGATGCGCCCTGGTCTGCGCGCGGGCATACGCCTGCCGCGCCGGCGTCACATAGTTGATATAGTCGGGGTTTGTTTCGCCGTCCCGCTCCAGCGTCATGCCCGTAAAGCGCTCGCGCGAAATGCTGAGCATTCCCGCCTGCTCTTCCTCCGACAGCACATATTTCTCGCCCTCGGGCGTCATCAGCGGCCCATCATACTCAAAATCATACAGCGTTTCAAGCGCGGCAGGCGAATCCAGGTCCTTCACCGCCGACAGATTTTTCAGCTGCATGGCGTCCGTGGCGGTGAGCACCACCAGCAGCACCGCCGAAACGATGGTGCCCAGCAGAATAAAGGGCGTGCGCTTGCCCAGACGCGAACGGCACTTATCGCTCAGCGCGCCAAACAGCGGCAGCATGAACAGTGCCAGCACATTATCCAGCGCCATGATGATGCCGCTGCCCGCCTGCGCCATGCCGAATTTGTCGGTCAGAATCTTGGGGATAATCGAATCATACGCCTGCCAGAACGCACTGATCAGGAAAAACGCAAAGCCGATCAGCAGCGTGCGCCTGTAATTGAGCTTCATGGAACGCCCCCCTATGCATATATTGTATTTATTGCTGTCTCTTATACACATCTGACGCTGCCGACGA
>CAMGDO010000143.1 GCA_946042585.1 uncultured Clostridia bacterium | reverse complement strand
CCTAAGCCTTCGTCGGCAGCGTCAGATGTGTATAAGAGACAGTATCTACACCACGCGAGAAGAGCTGCGCGCCCTACAGGCGGACGTCTTCTCCATTTCCCGCGGCATGGTAAACGTGATGGCGGACATCCGTGGGGTGGATATCTGGGTGAACTTCACCGAAACAGACGACGGCGTGCTGTGCGAGCTGCGCTCCAGCCGTCTGAACATCAACCCCATCGCCGTGAAGTATGGCGGCGGCGGGCATGCCAAGGCCAGCGGCGCCACCGTGCCGGACCGCGAAACAGCGCTGCGCATGCTGGATGATCTGGACGCGCTCTGCGTGAAAAAGTGAGTATTCTCAATAAACCAACCGAACCTGGCCCCACGCTTTGTGGGGCTTTTTCATGTGCAGAAAGCATGGAAAAGCCCCGCGCGGCGGGGCAGGGCATGATTGGGTGAGCCGTATTTCTTCGCTGTTTTCCTATGCGCGCACAGGCAGCGACTTTGAACCATACGGGGAGAGCTTTTCTTATGTAAGCAGACGGCAAATTACGCGCCAAAATGGGCTAAAGCCCGTTCCTGTTCTGCGCGATCGGATGGTTTTCTTCTCTTAAACGCAAAAGCGACAGGCAGCTTTTCGTCAAGGCTTACCTCCCCTGATTTTCCGCAGGCATGGACGCTGATGCGCGCGCATATGCTGATATGACAAAGGAGGTTATGCTATGCGCGCAGATCAGCTTGAAACCGTAACTCTCAAGGTATCGCACCGCGGCGCGCGGGCCGCCCTGTGTCTGGTGCTGGGCGCCGGCATCCTGCTTGCATCCTTCTGTTTTCAGCAGCGCGCCGGCATCCTGCCGCCCTTTTCGCTGTCCGTCAGCGTTACCGCCGCGCCCTCGCCTGCCCTTTCCGCCACGCCGGTGCCGCAGCGGGAAAGCCGCGTGCTGACGCTGAACGAGCGCACATGGTATGCGCTGCAGCTGGGCGCGTTCACGCAGGAGAATTCCGCCCGCCAGCTGGCGCAGGAGTATATCGGCCGCGGCGCGGCGGGCTATGTGCACAAGGACGTTTCCGCCTATCGCGTGCTGGCCGCCGCCTACCCTACGCGCGCGGAGGCGCAGAGCGTGCAAACCCGTCTGGCTGCGCAGCATGTGAGCACCTATATCCATGTATGCACGCAGAGCGCGCTGTCTCTGCGCGCAGGCGGCACCAAAGCGCAGCTGGATGCACTGGAGGAATCGCTGAACCATCTGGACGCGCTCAGCACCAAGCTGTTTTCCACCTTCACCGCGCTGGATGCGCATGAGATGGACGCGCTCAGCGCCCGCGCCGCGCTGGCCAGCGAGGGTATTACCTGCCGTGCGCTGCAGGAGCAGCTTGTCCGGGCCTTCAACGGGCAGCCGGATACGCTTCTGACGCCGCTGAGCGATCTGCTGCTGCTTATTGCTCAGGAGGGCGAAGCCATCCAGAATGAAGAAAGCGCCGCGCGTACAGGCGCGGCGCTCAAGCGTTGCCAGCTGGCAGTCACCTTGGGGCTGATTGATTTTGCCGGTGCGCTGCAAAACTGATTACGGCGCGTTGCAGCTGGTGCAGGGCACAAGATCCCTGGTAGCATCGCTGTTTGCCTTGTCCCCCAGGCGGAAGGAGCCCTTCAGCGGCAGATACTTGATGCTGACCTTGCTGCAGTTCTGATCCAGATGATAATACGAACCGCCATTCGGATTATAGTAGACCACCAGATCGGGATTGGGCGTATTGGTGGGCATCAGGGTGAACACAGGCGTGGACGTGATTTCCTCCTTCACCTCCGTCGCAGAGGACAAAGAGGCCGGATCCACATACCATGTGCCGTTCACGCGTAGCATCAGCACCTCATAACGATAGGTCACCGTGCGGCCTGTCGCACGCTCCAGCTCCGCCACCATGGTAATGGTGCGGGAGTCATCCGCTTCGTTGCCCGCCACATAGGTGATTTCGTAATTCTTGGGGGTATTGGTGCCGCGGATATTGAACAGCGAGCGCTTGGCATCCTCCTGCGAGCTGACCCATGAGGGCTTGCAGCAGGCCAGCATGCCGTCATAATCCAGGCTCATCCAGCTGTTCATGAACACTTCCAACCGCGCCTGCGCCTGAGAACGTGAATCGGGCGTGGTTACACCGGCGGAAACGGGCTCCGCAGACGGTACGGACGCCGCAAACGCGCCGACTTCGCTGGCTGTCACATTGCTGCCAAACAGCGCTGCCAGCTCGGATGAATAATCATTCGATGGTTCCTCCACGCCGCCAATGGGCTGGGTAAACCACATGGCCGCCGCAAAGGACACAATCATCAGCGCCGTATAGATCAGCGTCATGGTGGTTCTCGCCTGCGGCACAAAGGCGCTCAGCCCCCACATCAGAATCAGCGCCAGCGCAGACAGCGCCAGAAACACCCAGTGCAATTCGGTGTAGCCCAGAATCAGCGCCACCACAAATACAATGGGCAGCACTGCTGTCATCATCACCTGCAAAATGGTGAAATTGCGTCTTTTCTCCTGGCGCTGAGGCCGCTGCGGCCGTTCAGGCGGCACCTGAAATCCGCCGCCGTTGCCGCGGCTGTTTTTCAGCCCGAACAGCGGCGAAGACGAATATTTCTGACGGTTTTCGCTCATCGCGCTTCCCTCCGTAATTTTTCAGTCATAAACCGCTTTATATTATAACACATTGCAATAAAAAGTAAATATTTATTCTCTTCCATGCCGGCAGGTGCTTTCCTCTGTATGGCTTTCCCTTCTGGGAAAGAGCACTTTTCGCATGCCGTTCATCCTCGCCAGCCGTTCAAGCGCCGCCTGAATGTGCGCGCAATGATAATCCACCACCATTTTGCCAAACATCCGTTCCCTTTTCAAGCCCCAAAAAAGACAGGCCTTCGCCTGTCCTGATGAATTAGTCGTTGTCTATCTGCACGCGCTCGCGGCCCAGCGTAGCAATCAGCAGACTTTCGTCCTGCTCTTGCCGCGATTTCTGCTGCGCCCGGCTCTCGCCCGACAGCACAGCTTCAAAGCGCGCCTCCGTGCCGCCTTCCTCCGTGAGAATCCGTTCGATCTGATTCTTTCGCTCCGGCGCATTGACAAAGTCCCGGCTGATTGCGGCATTTTCGGCAAATATCAGACGGTATACGCCCTCCTGATAGCCGCCGAATTTTCCCTGATTGATGATGGCAAACGCCGCCACCGCCTCGCGGGCCAGCCGTTTGAGCGCGGCGTTCCACACGTCCGCGGGCTTTCTGCCGTCGGGCAGCGCCGCCTCTGCGCCATTCGCCGCCTCGGAAGAGACCAAAGGACGATCTGCGGGACGGGGCTTTTTCTCCTCCGGTGCGTGAGATACGCCCTGCGATGCGCGCACGCCGTTCTTTTTCAGCCATTCCAGCTGATGCTCCAGCTCCTCCACGCGCGCTGCCAGCGCCTCGGTATCGTTTCCATCCGCCGCCCGGCAGGCGCGCAGGGCAAACAATTCGAGCACCCCGCGCGGTGAAGATGCATAGCGCGTATCCGCCTCCGCCTGCATGGACAATTCCAGCATGCGCATCAGGCGCGACAGAGGGATTTCCTCTCCCTGCTGACGATAGCGCGCCGCGCGTTCGCCCGTCATATCCAGAGCGGGTCTTGCGCCCAGCTTGAAGGACGCCACCTGCCGCACATGCGCGGAAAAATCCCGCAAAAACACCTGCACATCGCGTCCGGCACGCATCAGCTCGTCGATCATGTTCAGCGCGCGGGTGCCATCCGACGATGCCACAGCAGAGGCAAAATCAAACAGAAACGCGCTGTCAGAAGCGCCCAGCGCCTCGCGCACCACCTTTTCCGTGAGCGCTTCACCGGCGCCCAGACACATATCCAGCAGGCTCCAGGCATCGCGCATGCTGCCGTCCGCCGCCCGGGCAATCAATTCCAGCGCGCCGCTTTCAGCCTTTTTCATCTCGGGCAGCGCCGCCTGGATGCGGGCAATCATCTGCTCCTCCGTCAGCCGGCCAAAATCAAAGCGCTGACAGCGGGAAAGAATGGTGGCGGGAATCTTCTGCGGCTCGGTGGTCGCCAGAATAAACACAAGATAGGAGGGCGGCTCCTCCCGCGTCTTGAGCAGCGCGTTGAACGCCGCAGTGGACAGCATATGCACTTCGTCGA
>CAMGDO010000142.1 GCA_946042585.1 uncultured Clostridia bacterium | reverse complement strand
GAACATGGAATACGAAAGCCGCACCGTCACGCTCAAGGACGGACGCACCTGCCTTCTGCGTTCCCCCACGGGCGCGGATGCAGAACAAATGCTTGAGTATATGCACATTATGCTCGACGAAACGCCCTATCTGTGCCAAAGCGCTGCCGAATTTGCCGTTTCCGCCGAGCAGGAAGCAGAATTTCTGGAGAAGACGCTTGCCCAGGAGCGCGCGCTGATGCTTTCTGCCTTTGACGGCGAGCGCATTGTGGCCAACTGCGATTTTCGTGCCTGCGGCGCAGCCGGGCGCACGCGGCATCGCGCAGTGCTTGGCATCAGTATCCTGCGTGAATACTGGAATAACGGGCTTGGCAGCCTGCTGATGGACGCGCTGATCACCGCCGCCCGCGCAGCGGGCTATGAACAGCTGGAGCTGGACGTGGTGGCGGCCAACCGCCGCGCTATCTCGCTGTATCTCAAGCATGGCTTTTCGGTATACGGCACGCGCCCGCACGGTCTGCATTATGATGACGGAACCTATGCGGATGAATACCTGATGGCAAAGCAGCTTTGAAGCAAAGAAAACCCGCGCCGCCATGCGCTCTGCCAAAGAGCGCACCGCCGCGCGGGCCTTTTCTTTTGGACGCTTCGCCTCAGCGATATTTTTCCGTATAGCGCAGGCCGTCCTCCGTCAGCGCCTGATCCACAATCCAGTATTCGCCGTTGGTGGACAAATGAATCACGCCCCATGTGGCAAAATCATAGTCCACGCCGTATTTGTCCATTTGCGCCTGGCTGTCCTTGGTGTTGGCATAGCCATGCGTGAAAAAGCAATACTCCGGATCGATCGCCGAAAGAAACTCCGCAGCCACTTTATTGAGTCCGTGATGCGGAAATTTGAAAATATCCGCCTTGAGATCATGCGTATCGGCAAACAGCTGCTGCGCCGAGCCGATCACGTCCGCCGTCAGAAGCAGCCTGCTGTCGCCATAGCAGACCATCAGCATGGCGCTGAGAGGATTGGTGGCATTGTATTTGGTCTGCCGGTACACTGTGGCGGTCATATCTCCCAGCGTGATCACATCGCCATCCGCAAGCGTTTCCACCGGCACGCCCGCTTCGCGCGCAGCCCTGAGCGTAGCGATCTGCACGGTATCCCGGCTCGAATAATTCTCCGGGAACACGGTAATAAACCGCCCCACCGTCACGCTTTCCAGCAGCTTTCTCATGGAGCCCAGATGATCGTCATGGGGATGGGTGTTGAACGCCACATCAATATGCGTGATCCCCAGGTCATTGAGCACCGTCATGATTGTGTCATAATCCCTGGCCTTTCCCATATCCACCATCATAGTCTGCCCCTGCACGCATATCACCATGCAGTCCGCACCCAATAGCGGCGCCACATACAGGTCAAGCGTCTCTTCCCCTTCGGCAAAGGGGACGGCGTCAGCGGCGCGAAAGACCTTCTGCTGACCGTTCTCGCCCAGCGCCGGGCAGGCAAAAAGCATCAGCACCAGCAGCAGAGCAGCCACAATTCTTCTGTTCATCACAAATGCCTCCATGGTTGATTACCAGTTTATTATAACTAACGCAATTCATCCTGTCAAATCCCTTGCCATTTGGCAAAAAATGCGTATACTGATAGTATCGCTTGAAGACCGGAGGAAACACAATGAGCCGACTGGGAGATCTGATCAAACTGGAACGCACGCGCCGCGGCCTGAGCGCCAAACAGGTGGCCAAAAAATGCGGCGTGGCTGAGAAATACCTGCTGGATGTGGAGGCTGGCACGCGCATTATCGCCGATGATCAGGCGCGCCGCATTCTCAAGTCCATGGGTCTGCAGCAGCAGACCGAAGCGGACTTCAGCCTGGATGACATCGCCGCGACGGTGGATTTGCAGTCCGCCTCCGAGCAGATCACGCGCGCACAGGCCACCGTGCGCAAGAAAGCCGGGATGCAGCAGCCGTCAGAAGCCGAAGCGGTGGCTTCCACAGAAGAAAAAGGCGTGGCAGGCTCCATCTGGCTGGATGCGCTCAGCAGCGTGCTCAAGCGCGTGCCCGTCTATAATGCCGTGATGAAGGAGATCGGTCATCGCCTGCTGCCCGTGGAAAACGGCAAGGTGGAAGGCGCTTCGCCCGATAAGGTGTTTTATTTTTCCGCGCCCGATAACGACATGCGCGGATTCCGCGTCGCCCGCGGCGATCTGGTGCTGGTTGTCCCCGCCGCCCTGCCCGTGGATGGCGCTATCATGCTCGTCCGCATGCCCCAGGGCTGCGCGCTGCGCATGGTCAAGCGCCTGGATAACACAAAAGTGCTTCTGCAGCGCTATGACGCCGCCTGCGAAAGCGAAGTCATGGCCATTGACGAATTGCGCATTGCAGGCCGCTGTGTGCGTCTGGAAGCGGAGCTGTAATACCGCGCCGGGCTTTTACCGCATGAAAACAGCCATCACAGGTCCATCAGGGCTTGTCATGGCTGTTATTTTATTCCAGCAGCGGCAGATACTCCGATATCATGTATCCCAGCGTTCCATTAAACTCCACCGTGCTCCATTCCTCGCCGCGCTCCAGCACCACCACCTGCGTGCCTTCATAAATGAGCATCAGCGAATTGGATGCGCGCTGCATGCTTTCGCGCAGGTTCACACGCGAACCGCCCTGTCCTTCCGGCAGCACCACCCGCAGCGTATACGCTTCCTCCGTCGCGGTATAAAACCGCAGATACGCCGTAAGCAGATAGCCGATCTGCCCCTGATAGCACACGCGGGTAAACTGCCCGCCCTTGTTCAGCACGATCACCAGCCGGCCGTTGGTCACCTCGTCCACAGCAGCAGATGAGATGGAAGCTTCCTTTCTCAGCGTCAGCTTGCCGGCCGATGGCGCATGCACCGTGGCAAACGGCGTCTCTTCATTGGTGCCCAGAATCAATTCCGATGTGCGCACATATCCATACAAACTGCCATGCTGCACATAGCTCCAGGCAATGCCAATCCGCTCCACATGCACGCGCGCACCCTGCGCAATGGTATTGATCAGCGTGCTGTCCTCCAGCGGCTCGGCATACAGCAACGCGCCCTCCTGTGAGCTGACAGGCAGCATCCACAGCGCGTCCGCCGCGCATGCGGTCTGCAGGCCGCCCGTCAGGAAAACGCACAGTGCCAGCAGCAGGCAGAGTTTCTTCATGCGCACCATCGCACCATCCTTTGCTTGTCGTTTATCTTTTATTATATAGAGTATTTCGCCGTGATGCAAGCGATGCAGGTGCGTTTTACACAAAAAACGGCATTCCGGAAACCGGAACGCCGTTTATTGCAGCGATTGAACCGCCTTACGCGTTCTTCGCCACCTGAGCCAGCTGAGCGAACGCCTCGGCGTCGTTCACGGCCAGGTCAGCCAGCATCTTGCGGTTGACCTCAACGCCCTGCTTCTTCAGGCCGTTGATCAGGGTGGAGTAGTTCATGCCGTTCAGATGAGCGGCAGCGTTGATGCGGGTGATCCACAGGCTGCGGAATTCACGCTTGCGCAGCTTGCGGCCGGTGTAAGCATAGCGCAGGGAGCGGCGAACCTGCTCGCTCGCGGTGCGGTACTGCTTGGACTTCGCGCCAAAGTAGCCCTTCGCCAGCTTGAGCACCTTACGACGCTTCTTATGGGCGGTAACAGCCCTCTTAATACGTGCCATGGTAAATCCTCCTTGCCGGAAATGGGCTTATTTGTACGGGATCAGCGTGCGGATGGTAGCGGCTTCGGCATTGTTCTGCAGAATGCCGCCCTTGCGCATATGACGGATGCGCTTGGTGGTCTTCTTGTTGAGGATGTGGTTGCAGTTCATGCTCTTATGCTTGACCTTGCCGGTCTTGGTCAGAGAAAAGCGCTTCGCTGCGCCGCGATGGGTCTTTTGCTTAGGCATGGTGTTTCCTCCTTCCGGGAATGATATCAGGCGTTATCGTTTGCGGGAGCGGCTTGAGCGCTCTTGGCACGATCGGCCTTGACAGGTTTATCCGCCTTGGGAGCCAGAATCATAATCATATGACGGCCTTCCAGCATGGGACGCTTTTCGACCACGGCCACATCGTTGACGCGATCAATAAAGTCCTGCATGACCTTCAGACCGATCTCCGAATGGGTGATCTGCCTGCCACGGAAACGGATGGACACCTTCACCTTGTCGCCGCCCTGAAGGAACT